>NZ_JACVUR010000029.1:0-79104 GCF_016516495.1 Delftia sp. S65 | reverse complement strand
GAAGCCTTGAATTCTAGCACAGTTTTTAGCGTCGTTGCAATCAAATTTCTTTGATCTTTTCAACACCAGCGATCTGCATCGCCTCTCTTCAGCAGAGCCTTGCATTGTAGCACGTTTTTTCAACCCACCAACAACAAGAACCCCACCGCAGCAACCAGAGCATCAGCTCCAACCACCGGATCAGGCCACCGAAGCAACCCTCTCATAAAAAAAGCCACCCTTGCGGGTGGCTTTTTTCTATCCTGGCGGAAACGGAGGGATTCGAACCCTCGATGAGGCTCTACACCCCATACTCCCTTAGCAGGGGAGCACCTTCGGCCACTCGGTCACGTTTCCGGAATGACGTTATTGTAACGTGCTTTTTTGCCGGTTTCGGCAAAACAATGATTTTATTCCGGCTTGTCGAGACCGAAGGCGGTGTGCAGGGCGCGCACGGCCAGCTCCAGGTACTTCTCGTCGATGACGACGGAGGTCTTGATCTCGGAGGTGGAGATCATCTGGATGTTCACGCCTTCCTGGCTCAGTGCACGGAACATGGTGGATGCCACGCCCACATGGCTGCGCATGCCGATGCCGACAATGCTGACCTTGGCGATGTTGGGGTTGCCGACGACTTCGGTGGCACCCAGGGCGGGCACGACCTTGTCGCGCAGCAGCTCCATGGCGCGTTGGTAGTCGCCCTGGCTGACGGTGAAGCTGAAGTCGGTTTTGCCTTCCTTGCTGATGTTCTGGATGATCACATCGACTTCGATGTTGGCATCAGCCACCGGACCCAGGATGCCGTAGGCGATGCCGGGGGTGTCGGGCACGCCGAGAACGGAGATCTTGGCTTCGCCGCGGTTGAATGCGATGCCGGATACGACGGCCTTTTCCATTTTTTCGTCTTCCTCAAAAGTAATCAGCGTGCCGGAGGTGGATTCCTCCTCCAGGTCGATGTCCCAGGGCGTGAAGCTGGAGAGCACGCGCATGGGCACCTTGTACTTGCCGGCAAATTCCACCGAGCGGATCTGCAGCACCTTGGAGCCGAGGCTGGCCATTTCCAGCATTTCCTCGAAGCTCACGGTGTTCAGGCGCTTGGCGGCCTGCACCACGCGCGGGTCGGTGGTGTAGACGCCGTCCACGTCGGTATAGATAAGGCACTCGGCCGCCTTCAGCGCCGCAGCCACGGCCACGGCAGAGGTGTCGGAGCCGCCACGGCCCAGCGTGGTGACATGTCCGTTGGGATCGATGCCCTGGAAGCCCGTGATGATGACCACGCGGCCAGCGTCGAGTTCGGCGCGAACGCGCTTGTCGTCGATGGACTCGATGCGTGCCTTGGTGAAGCTGCTGTCGGTGCGCACGGGAACTTGCCAGCCCGAGAAGCTGATGGCTTCCACGCCTTCGGCCTGCAGCGCAATGGCCAGCAGTGCCGACGACGCCTGCTCGCCCGTGGAGGCCAGCATGTCGAGTTCACGGTAGTACGCCGTTTTGGCCGAGCCGGGAGCCAGCTCGCTGGCCAGACCCAGCAGACGGTTGGTTTCGCCACTCATGGCGCTGGGGACGACCACCATCTGGTGACCGGCACGAGCCCACTTGGCCACGCGCTTGGCAACGTTGCGGATGCGCTCTGTCGAGCCCATCGAGGTGCCGCCGTATTTATGAACGATCAGTGCCATTGGATATCAGGGTGACGAAACTGCTTGCCACGGCGCTGTACGACAGAGGGATGCCTGTGCAAGCCAGGATGTTCGAGAGGACTGCGCATGAAGCGAAATGTCCGCCCGGACCCGTCTTGCGCAAGCCGTTTGGTTTTGGCGCGCCGCCGGTTTTCGTACAAAGTTGGACCAAAACTCGTCAATTGTACCAATCGAGCACCGACCCCAGGCGCCGCACAAAACCCCGCCCCATCTTGAGATGGATGCGGTGGCCTCGCGTAAGGCAAACGCCGATCTGCGCGAGCAGCTGATCGAGCTGCGCGGCACTGGGCGTGGTGGCATGCACGCTGCGCAACCAGTGGCGCAGCACATTGGCCTGGCGCGCGGGGCTCAGCGCCTGCAAGGCGGTGATGCCGGGGGGGGTGCCGATGGCCGCCAGATCGGCCTGCGCCATCTCCTGCAGAAGTTCGGCCGCCTCGGCGCAATGCCGGCTGCTGCGCGCGAACGTGGCGCGAAACTGGGGAAAGGCCTGCTGCAGCGCGGGCAGCAACTGGGCGCGGATGCGATTGCGCGTATAGCGTGCGTCGGCATTGGTCGGGTCTTCCACCCACGCCTGGCCACGCGCCGCAAGCCAGTCACGCAGGACCTGGCCGGGCAGATCAAGCAGCGGACGATGCCATTCGAGATCCGCCCTGCTCCACTGCGCCGGCATGGCGGCCAACCCGGCCACACCGGCGCCGCGAGACAGGGCCAGCAGCAGCGTCTCGACCTGGTCGTCCGCATGTTGCGCCAGCGCCATGCTGCGAACGGGCGGCAAGGGCTCTCCGCTGGCGCCCTGCCCAGGCCAGGGTTCGCTGGCGGCCTCTATCAGCGTTGCGTAGCGCAGCTGGCGTGCGGCGTCCTCAGGACTTTGGCCCGGCGCGTGGCGCGCGTCCACGCGGCGAATCTTCAAAGGAACGGCATGCTGCGCGCAGACTTTCTCGCACTGGCCGACAAAGGCATCGGCGGCCGACTGCAGACCGTGGTGCACATGGATGGCCACGACCTGGCCCGGCCAGCGCTCGGCGCAGGCCAGCAGCAGTGCCGTGGAGTCCGCACCGCCGCTGAAGGCCACGGCCAGCGGCAGTTGCGGCGCAAAGCGATGGATGGCCGCGTCCAAAGCGGCACCCGGTGCAGCACCTGGTGCGGCATCTGGCGCGGCTGCCGGAACATTGCGCAGTGGGTCGGTGATCGGAATTTCCACAGGCTTGGATCAGAGGTATCAGGACGCGGGCAAGGGATTGGCGCAAAAAGCAAACGGCTCCCAGGGGGAGCCGTTCAGTGTGCCAGAGCGTGGCGCAGGCCTTCAGCGGTTGTCGGCCTTGGTGTCGGCGAAGCGTCCGTAGCTTTGCAGGCGCTCGTAACGGCGGTCCTGCAGTTCCTTGGGCTTGAGGTCCGCCAGCTGGCGATAGGCATCGCCCAGCGCGCGCTTGAGGAAGGCGGCCATTTGCTTGGGGTCGCGGTGGGCGCCGCCCACGGGCTCGTTGACGATCTTGTCCACCAGGCCCAGGGCCTTGAGGCGGTGGGCCGTGATGCCCATGGCATCGGCCGCGTCCTGGGCCTTTTCGCCGGTCTTCCAGAGGATGGAGGCGCAGCCTTCCGGGCTGATCACGGAGTAGACGGCGTATTGCAGCATCAGCACCTGGTCGGCGACGGCAATGGCCAGGGCGCCGCCCGATCCGCCTTCACCGATGACGGTGGTGATGATGGGGGTCTGCAGCTGGGCCATTTCGTAGATGTTGCGGCCGATGGCTTCGGACTGGCCGCGCTCTTCGGCTTCGATGCCGGGGAAGGCGCCAGGCGTGTCCACGAAGGTGAAGACCGGCAGGCCGAACTTTTCGGCCGTCTTCATGAGGCGCAGGGCCTTGCGGTAGCCCTCGGGGCGCGTCATGCCGAAGTTGCGCAGCGTGCGCTCCTTGGTGTCACGGCCCTTCTGGTGGCCGATGACCATGCAGGAAATGCCATTGAAGCGCGCCAGCCCGCCCACGATGGACTGGTCGTCGGCGAAGTGCCGGTCGCCGTGCATCTCGATGAAGTCGGTGAAGCAGTCGCGCACATAGTCCAGCGTGTAGGGACGCTCGGTATGGCGCGCGATCTTGGTGATCTGCCAGGGCGAGAGGTCGCTGTAGATGTCCTTGGTCAGCTGCAGGCTTTTTTTGCTGAGCTGCTCGATCTCTTCCGAGATATCGACTGCGCTTTCGGTCTGCACGTAGCGCAGTTCCTCGATTTTGGATTCGAGCTCGGCGATGGGCTGCTCAAAATCCAGAAAGTTCTTTTTCGCCAACTTGTTTCTCCTTGTCCCAGCCAGGCACGGTGCATGCGTTCCGGCCGGAAAACGGGGGTTGATCGGGTGTGATCGGTTTGTCTTCAGGCTGCAGGCTGCGGTTCGAGCGAGCGCCAAATATACCAAGTCGCCACGGTGCACCACGGCTTCCAGGCCTCGGCAACCTCACGCGCCTCGCTGCGGCTGACGGGGTCGCCTGAAAAATAGTTCTGGCTGATGCCCGATATCAGGCCTGCATCGTCCAGCGGCAGCACATTGGGCCGCTGCAGGTAGAAGATGAGGAACATCTCGGCGGTCCAGCGGCCCACGCCTCGGATGGACATGAGCTCGGCCACGATGGCTTCGTCACTCATGCCCTGCCAGTCGTCCTGGTGCAGGCGGTGCTCGGTGAAGTGCATGGCCAGGTCCACCAGGTAGTCCACCTTGCGGGCAGACAGGCCCACGGCGCGCATGTCGTCCACCTTGAGCTTGAGCACCAGGTCAGGCGCCATGCGGGCGGGCAGGCGCGCGAACTTGTTCCACAGCGTCTGGGCAGCCTTCATCGAGATCTGCTGGCCCACGATGGAGCGCGCCAGCGTGGCGAAGGCATCGCCGCCGGGCTGCAAGGCCAGGTGGGCAAAGCGCGGGATCAGGCGCTTCATCACGCGATCGCGCCGCACCAGCTGGCGGCAAGCCTCGGCCCAGTAGGCCGGGGCACCCTCGGGCGGTGCGGGCAGGGATATCTTGGCCTTGGGAGCGGAGGCAGCGGCAGCGGCGGCCGCAGGCGCCGAACCTGCGCGCGCGCCCAGCGTCACCATCGGCAGCGGGGCCGGTTGCTGTTCGGGCACGGGCAGATCGGCCACCAGCGGCAACTGCTCGAAATCCATGGTGTCCAGGGGTTTGGCGGAGGCCATCAAAGCACCTCCCCGCACCTGGCGCGGCACATCTGGCAAGGCATACGGATCAGCCCTTTGCGGCTGCCTCCCAGGTCGTGCCTGCGGGGGAGTCCTTGAGCACGATGCCCTGTTCCAGCAGCGCCTTGCGGATGCGGTCGGCCTCGGCCCAGTCCTTGGCCGCCTTGGCGGCTGCGCGTGCGGCAATCTGCGCCTCGATGGCGCCGGCATCCATCTCCGAAGTGCCTGCCTGCAGGAAGGCCTGCGGGTCGCCCTGCAGCAGCCCCAGGCAGCCGGCCAATGCCTTGAGCAGGCCCGCCGTCTCGGCACTCTTGCTGCGGTTGACTTCGGCAGCCAGCTCGAACAGCACGGCCACGGCCTCGGGCGTGCCGAAGTCCTCGTCCATGGCCGCCTTGAAGCGTGCGGCAGCGGGATGATTCCAGTCGATGGCAACCTCGGCAGGCGCGACCAGGCTCAGCGCCGTGTACAGGCGCTTGAGCGCGCCGCGTGCGTCGTTCAGGTGCACGTCGCTGTAGTTCAGCGGGCTGCGGTAGTGGCTGCGCACGACGAAGAAGCGCACGGTCTCGGCGTCATACTCCTTGAGCACGTCGCGGATGGTGAAGAAGTTGCCCAGCGACTTGGACATCTTCTCGTTGTCCACGTTGATGAAGCCGTTGTGCATCCAGACCTGCGAGAACGGCTTGCCGGTCGCGCCTTCGCTCTGGGCGATCTCGTTTTCGTGGTGCGGGAACTGCAGGTCGGCGCCGCCGCCGTGGATGTCGAAGCTCTCGCCCAGCATCTCGCAGCCCATGGCCGAGCACTCGATGTGCCAGCCAGGACGGCCCACGCCCCAGGGGCTGGCCCACTTGACCTCTTCCGGCTCGGCGGGCTTGGCGCTTTTCCACAGCACGAAGTCCAGCGGATCCTGCTTGCCGTCCTGCACGGCCACGCGTTCGCCGGCCTGCAATTCGTCCAGCGACTTGCCCGACAGCTTGCCGTAGCCGGGGAATTTGCGCACGGCGAAGTTCACGTCGCCATCCGTGCCCTGATAAGCCAGGCCCTTGTCCTGCAGACGGCCGATCATGGACAGCATCTGCGGCACGTATTCGGTAGCGCGCGGCTCATGCGTGGGGCGCTCGATGCCCAGGGCGTCGGCGTCCTGGTGCAGGGCGTCGATCATGCGGTCGGTCAGCGAGCGGATGGTCTCGCCGTTCTCGACGGCGCGACGGATGATCTTGTCATCGATGTCGGTGATGTTGCGCACATAGGTCACGCGATGGCCGCTGGCACGCAGCCAGCGCTGCACCACATCGAAAGCGACCATGGAGCGTGCGTGTCCCAGGTGACACAGGTCGTACACGGTCATGCCGCACACATACATGCGCACATGGCCCGGTTCGATTGGCGAAAACGCTTCCAATGCACGCGACAGCGTGTTGTAGATACGCAAACTCATGGATGTTTATCAGGGGAGAAAGGGTCGCTGCAGGGGGCGCGTCCCACGCGCCGCCGGACCCTTGGCGCCGATGCAGGCATGCTCAGCAGGGAGCAGGAGCGGCAGGCGCAGAGCCCGTGTGACCCAGCACACCCCTCAGCTACAATTGACCGCAGTATAAGCCCGCGCCGCGGGGCATTCCCCCGAGGCCCCGAAAGCACCTACATGCCTCTACGCAACTCGTTTCGCTCCGCCCTGCGCCTCGCGGCACTGGCGGCCCTGCTCGCAACAGGCCACGCCCACGCCGACGACTATACGGAAGTGAATCAGTTGCTGCGCAACGGCAAGAGCACCCAGGCGCTGGCACGCGCCGATGCCTATCTGGCCAAGAACGCACGCGACCCGCAGATGCGCTTTCTCAAGGCGGTTGCACTGACCGACAGCGGCAAGACAGACGAGGCCATCGCCGCGCTGAACCAGCTCATCGAGGACTACCCCGAGCTGCCCGAGCCCTACAACAATCTGGCGGTCATCTATGCCGGCCAGAACCAGCTCGACAAGGCGCGCTCCGCGCTCGAATCCGCCGTGCGCAACAACCCCAACTACGGCGTCGCCTACGAGAACCTGGGCGACATCCATGCCCGCCTGGCCTACGAGGCCTACTCCAAGGCGCAAGGCCTGGATGGCCGCGCGGCCAGCGTGCGCCCCAAGCTCAAGCTGCTGCGCGACCTGCTGGCACCCGTCACCGCCGCCAAGTAGGCCCCCGGCCCACGCGCGCAGCCCTTGCGCCAGCGCGCGTGCGGCGGTCGATCGGTTCTTGCCATGCCTGGTGCGCACCCGCAGGAACCTGCCCGGTTTTCCCCACTCCATCCCCCAGCCCTTTGGCTTTCACAGGAGATTCGCATGACCACACGCCGCATTGCGTCGCTTTCCCTGGCCGGCATGGCCCTGGCCGCTTCCCTTTTCACCGCCCTGCCCGCCATGGCGCAGAACGCCACGCCCAAGGTGCAGATCAAGACCAGCATGGGCGACATCGTGCTGGAGCTGAACGAAGCCAAGGCCCCCAAGACCGTGGCCAACTTCATGCAGTACGTGCGCGACAAGCACTATGACGGCACGGTGTTCCACCGCGTGATGGACGGCTTCATGATCCAGGGCGGCGGCATGGATGCCAGCCTCAAGGAAAAGCCCACGCGCGCGCCGATTCCGCTGGAGGCGGACAACGGTCTCAAGAATGACCGGGGCACCATCGCCATGGCGCGCACGGGCAACCCCAACTCGGCCACCTCGCAGTTCTTCATCAACGTGGTGAACAACGACATGCTCAACGCGCCCAAGCCTGACGGACTCGGCTACGCCGTCTTCGGCCGCGTGGTCCAGGGCATGGATGTGGTGGACAAAATCCGCACGGTGGCCACGGGCAACCAGGGCATGCACCAGAATGTACCCACCAAGCCGGTGACCATCCTCTCGGCCACCGAAGTCAAGTAAACCGCGCGCCGCGCCTTGCGTGGCACGCCCTTCCCCTCCATCCAACAAGGAATCGCCATGAGCAATCCCCAAGTCGAACTCCACATCGCCGACCACGGCGTCATCACCATCGAACTCGACGCCGCCAAGGCCCCGAAGAGCGCAGAGAACTTCCTGGCCTATGTGAACAAGGGCCACTACAACAACACCATCTTCCATCGCATCATCGATGGCTTCATGATCCAGGGCGGCGGCTTCGAGCCCGGCATGAAGCAAAAGGAGACGGACGCCCCCATCGAGAACGAGGCCAAGAACGGCCTGAAGAACGACAAGTACACCCTGGCCATGGCCCGTACCGGCGACCCGCACTCGGCCACCGCCCAGTTCTTCATCAACGTGGCCGACAACGGCTTCCTGAACCACACCTCGCCCAGCGCACAGGGCTGGGGCTATGCCGTGTTCGGCAAGGTGGTCAAGGGCACCGAGATCGTGGACAAGCTGCGTGGCGTGAAGACCGGCCGCAACGGCGGCCACCAGGACGTGCCCAAGGATGACGTGATCATCGAAAAGGCCGTGGCCCTGTAATCAGGCGCTTGCGCACACGAGGCGGCCGTGCCCTTTCGGGTCCGGCCGCCCTGTTGTCCATGCGCATGGCACCAGGCCGTGCGCATGGACAACAGACCCGCTCCAGAGCCGTCCCAAGGCTCCTACAGCCCTTCATGCAGCGCCCTTGCCGGGTGCCCCGTCCCATGGCCCAGACCGCCGCGCCCCGCCCTCTTCCCGTGCCGCCCATTGCGGCCGAGTGGACACTGCCTGCGGGCTGGCGCACGCTGGAGTTCATCTCGGACCTGCACCTGCAGGCCAGCGAGCCCGCCACCGTGCAGGCCTTCCGGAACTACCTGGCCGCCACGCGGGCCGATGCCGTCTTTCTGCTGGGCGACCTGTTCGAGGTCTGGGTCGGTGACGACGCCCTGCTGGAGCCGGACAGCTTCGAGGCCGAATGCGCCACCGCCATGCGCGCGGCAGCCACCCGCACGCCGTTGTTCTTCATGCAGGGCAACCGCGACTTCCTGACCGGCGCGCAGTTCGATGCGCTGTGCGGCACGACCACGCTGACCGATCCCACCGTGCTTGACTGCGGCGACCAGCGCATCCTGCTCAGCCATGGCGATGCCCTGTGCCTGGACGATGTGGACTACCAGCGCTTTCGCGCCATGGCCCGCTCGGCGGCCTGGCAGGCCGGCTTCCTGGCCCAGCCGCTGCAGGTGCGCCGCGACCAGGCACGCGGCATTCGGCAGGAGAGCGAATCGCGCAAGCGGGAATCGGACGGCCATGGCGCCGCCATGCCCACCTATGCCGACCTTGACGCGCAGGCCACCCGCAGCTGGCTGCATGCCGCAGGTGCCACCACCCTGATCCACGGCCACACGCACCGCCCGGCCGACCATGACCTGGGCGATGGCCTGCGGCGCATCGTGCTCAGCGACTGGGATCTGGCGGCGCCCGCGCCCCGCGCCGAGGTGCTGCGCTGGGAGCGCGGCATGGGCCTGCAGCGCCTGCCGCTGTCCGATGTTCTTGAACAGGCCAGCCCGCCATGAGCCTTTGGCAACAAATGGGCCGCTGGGTCCGCAGACTGGGCCGCCGCGCACGCTCCACGGTGTCGCCGGTGCCCGAGATTCCTGCGCCGCTGTGGCTGTCCACGCTGGCCGCATACCCTTTTCTCGCGTCGCTGACGCTGGAGGAGCAATCCAAGCTGCGCGCCCTGGCAGCCGTCTTCCTGCAGCGCAAGCGCTTCCACGGCGCGCACGGCCTGCAAGTGAGCGATGCCATGGCGCTGGAGATTGCCGCCCAGGCCTGCCTGCCCCTGCTGCACTGGGGCGAGCCGCAGGGCGCGCTGTCCTGGTATGACGACTTTGTCGGCATCGTGGTGCACCCGGGCGATGCCGTGGCGCGGCGCCAGAGCATGGACGAGGCCGGCGTCATCCACGACTACGACGAAGTGATCATGGGCGAGGCCATGCATGGTGGCCCCGTCATGCTGAGCTGGCAGGCCATTGGCGCAGGCCGCGGGCCGCATGCCAGCCACCACGGTCACGGCGGCCAGGTAGCCAACGTGGTGATCCATGAATTCGCCCACAAGATCGACATGCGCAACGGCGGTGCCGACGGCTGCCCGCCCCTGCCGCCCGGTTTCATGGGCAGCGGCTCCGCGCGCCAGGCCCGCGAGATATGGCAGGCCGCCTGGGCGCCGGCCTACGACGCCTTTCGTGAGCAGATCACCATCGCCGAACGCTTTGGTGGCGAATGGCCCTGGCTGGACGGCTATGGCGCCACGGCGCCCGCCGAATTCTTCGCCGTGGCCTGCGAGGCCTTCTTCGTGGACCGCGCCCGCTTTGCCCTGGAATTTCCCACGCTGGCGCCGCTGCTGGCTGCGCTCTTCAAGCCGGCCACCAGTCAATCCTGATCGGAGCAAACCTCCTTCAGCGCCTGGGCGAACAGGCGCTGCTCCTCGTACTGCCCGCCCGCCTTGCGCTCGAACAGGGTGATAGGCGGAAGGGTCCAGCCGAAACGGTGGCGCACAATGCCCACGCCCGCGATGCGCACCAGTTCCTCGGCAATGTCGGCCGGCACGATGGACACGGCCCGCTCATTGGCCGCCACCAGTTCGCCGATCACCTTGGCCGAGAGCGTTTCCACAAACGGCGGCGGCGGCTCCACGCCCGCGCGCAGAAAAAAGTCGGTGATCTGCTCGCGCATGGGCGTGCGGCGCTGGCCCAGCACCCAGTCAAGCCCCGTGAGTTCGGCCCATTGCAGAGGCCGGCGCCCCAGCCGCGTGGCCAGGCTGCGGTGGGCGATCAGGCGAGGCTCCTGCTCATAAAGCACGCTGTGCCGTATGCCGCTCATGTCCAGCACGGCCGAGGCGCGGCCAATCACGCAGTCCAGCTCATGCGCGCGCAACTTTTGCAGCAGGCGGTCGCTGGTGTCCTCATGCAGCGTGACCGTGATGCGCCGGCCTTGCGGCCGCGTCCTGCCGATGGCATCGGCCAGCATGCGCGCCGGCAGAAAGGGGATGACACCCACCTGCAGGTGCGCCGCACGCTGCTGCCCCACGGCCTCGATGTCGTGGGCCCAATGGTCCAGATCGGCCAGCATGCCCCGGGCGCGCGCCAGCACCAGCGCGCCCAGCTCCGTAGGCTCCATGCCGCGCGCAGAACGCAGGAACAGCGGCGCGCCGAACAATGACTCCAGCTCGGCCAGGGCCTGGGTCACGGCGGGCTGGCTGGTGGCCATGCGCTCGGCCACGCGGGTCAGCGTGCCCAGCTCGCTGATGGAGCGCAGCAGCAGCAAATGCTTCATCTTCAGGCGCGTGGCCATGCGGTGGGCCAGTTGGGCAGCGGTCGATGCAGTGCGGTTTTGCGGCATGGATTCAGGTGTGGCGCGGCATAAGCAAAACCATATTGAACAATAAAAACAAACGAATTTCTGCTTATGCATGCGTTCCAGAATTCCTGCGTCTTGCACACCCAAAACGAAAGGACCAGGCAGACCATGGATGGCATGTTTTTCATCATCGCGCTGGGCGCGGCGGCGGCCGGATTCGTGCAGGGCCTGTCGGGCTTCGCCTTCGGCATGGTGGCCATGTCGTTCTGGGCCTGGGTGCTGGAGCCGCGCGATGCGGCCGTGCTCACCGTCTTCGGCTCGCTGCTGGGCCAGGTGCTGTCGGCCATCACCGTGCGGCGCGGGTTTGCGCTGGCAAAGCTGCTGCCCTTCATCCTGGGCGGTCTTGCCGGCATTCCGCTGGGCGTCTTGCTGCTGCCGCACCTGGACATGGCCTGGTTCAAGGCCCTGCTGGGCGGCATGCTGGTGCTGTGGTGCCCGGTGATGCTGCTGTCGGCCCGGCTGCCCAGGCTGGCGCGCGGCGGCCGCCTGGCCGATGGTGCCGTGGGCCTGGCGGGCGGCGTGATGGGCGGACTGGGCGGCTTCACGGGCACGCTGCCCACGCTGTGGTGCACGCTGCGCGGCTACCCCAAGGATGAGCAGCGCTCCGTCATCCAGAACTTCAACCTGTCCATGCTGGCCGTGACCATGGCCACCTACCTGGGCACCTGCATGGTCACGCGCAGCATGCTGCCGCTGTTCGCCATCGTGGCGCCGGCCATGCTCATTCCATCGTTGCTGGGCTCCAGGCTCTATATCGGTATCAGCGAGGCACGGTTCCGGCAGATCGTGCTGAGCCTGCTGTGCCTGTCCGGCGTGGCCCTGCTGGCGTCTTCCGTGCCCGTACTTTTGCAGCGCGCGGCCTGAGCGCGCCGCGCGCCCACACTCCATCGGCTAACGGCAGTCAACTATGTGAACCTCTGGCACACACCGCGCTATGCTTCATCGTATATTACGAACTGCACCAGCCCTTCCATGAGAGGCCTTCCGATGTTGACGCCCCCCTTCAAACTCAGCGCAGGCGGCATGGCCGCCCTGGGCGCCGCCGTGTCGGCAGGCGCGTTGCAGTCCGGGGACGGCCAGTGCTGCGGGCACGATCATGTCCACGAAGAGCATGGCGGCGCAGCGCACGCCCAGGCGCGCACCCGGCTCTACCAGCTGGACACGCATCTGCACTGCTCGGTGATAGGTACCTGCCTGAGCCCGGCCGAGCTGCGCAAGCTGATGGGCAGGCACATGGATATCAAGGGCAAGACCGACCTGGAACTGCACCACCAGGCCGTGGGCCTGGCGCATGAGAACGGCGACCTGTCCAAGGCCATCCACAAGGCGCTGGACCAGCGCCATGCCGCCGTGATCAAGGGCTTTGCCGCCGCCCAGGACGAGGCTGCACTGGAGGCCGCGTGGAAGCAGGCCTGGCAGCAGGGCGAGATTCCGGGCGCCTACTGGGCCCTGCTCACGCACAAGTGCACCAGCTTTGCGCTGCGGCAAATGGCCTTTGGCGAGGTGCACATGCTGTCGCACCTGATGGGATCGGCCAACCGGCATGAACTCAAGCGCTTCGTGGCACTGGAAAAGGAAAACCTGGAACTGCAGGACAAGCTGGAACGCGAACGCCAGCGCCACCACCAATCCCAGCTCGAACGTGATGCGCTGGCCGGCCAGCTGCGCCAGCAGTCCCTGGACTTCGAAGCCCGCCTGTCGCAACTCAGGGCAGGGACAGCCCCTGGAGGCGAGACCCGCCCCGCCGATGCCGGCGCCCTGGTCGGCATGCACACCGAACGGCGCGAGCGTGCAGAACGCGCTGCCGAACAGGCCTGGGCCGAGGCTGGCCGCCTGCAGCAGATGGCCGAGCAATTGCAGCAGCGCGTGCAATGGCTGGCCGAGGAACTGGCCGCCGCCGAAAAGGAACTGCATCGCGCCGCCACCCAGCCCCAGGCCCCCGATGCCGCGCAGCAGCAGGCGCTGCAGGGCCGCAAGCTGCTCTACGTGGGCGGGCGCCCCAGCTCCACCCCCGCCATACGCGACCATGTACAGCGCCATGGCGGCGAGTTCCTGCACCACGACGGCGGGCTGGAGACGCGCAAGGGCCTGCTGGCCGCGCAGCTGCCGCGCGTCGACCTGGTGGTGTTCCCCGTGGACTGCGTGGACCATGATTCCGTGGTCAACCTCAAGCGCCTCAGCGAGCGGCATGGCGTGCCCTTCATCGCGCTGCGCACGGCCAGCCTGGCCAGCTTCGCGGCCACCGTGGCGCGCGAGTTGGCACCGCCCGACGCGGGAACCCGCACCACCAGCGCATCACACTTTTGCCTGCGCCACGGTTGATGGTGCCGCGTGGCGCGGACTAACATCCGGTCTTTGCACATCCATCAGGAGTCCAGCATGAAGATCAGCGCGCGCAATGTGCTTTCGGGCACGGTCGTTTCCATCGTCCGGGGTCCGGTCAGCACGGAAGTGACGCTGGAGATCGCCCCCGGCATCCAGATCACTTCGAGCATCACCAGCAATTCGGCCGATGCGCTGGGCCTCAAGGAAGGCGCCAAGGCCTATGGCGTGATCAAGGCCTCGTCCGTGATGATCGGCGTGGACGACTGAAGCCCGGGAAACCAGGCGCGACACGTACGCAAGAAGCACAAGGCCCGGCGCGGGGAATCCAGCGCCGGGCCTTGTGTTTTCAGGATTTAATCAGTACCTCAGTACCTCAGTACCTCTGCATCTCAGTACCGCGCATCGGCCGGCTTCTTGTCCTTGGGCCAGTCCTTGTGCTTGTTGGCAAAGTCTGGGCGCGGCTGGTGGCTGAAGTACTCGGCCACGTCCACGGCCTCCTGGTCGCTGAGGCCGCCCTGGCCCAGCGGGAAGTTGCCATGGAAGGCGATGGGCATGTTGCGCTTGACGAAGGCCGCTGCCGTGTAGGTGCGCGCCATGCCCGCGCCGATGTTGAAGGACTCATCACCCCACAGCGGCGGATAGACCCACTGGCCCTTGGCATTCTTCACGCCCTCGCCCTCGCCGCCATGGCAGACCGCGCACTGGGCCGCATAGACCTTCTTGCCGTTGTCCACGTTGGGCACGATGGACTGGCTGATCTTGCCCACGCCCCGGCCTTCGACCTTGTCTTCGGGTTTGGTTTCGCGGCGCATCCAGTCGAAGTAGGCCACCATGGCCTTGATCTCGTCGGACTCCAGCGGCAGCGGCTTGCCGTTCATGGAGCGCAGGAAGCAGCCATTGATGCGGTCCTCCAGCGTGATGACGCGGCCCGCGCGCGGCGCATAGCCGGGGAAGAAGGCCGAGACACCGATGTAGGGCGAACCATCGGCCACCGTGCCCGCGTTCAGGTGGCAGCTGGCGCAGTTCAGCGCATTGCCCACATTCCTGGGCAGCAGGTCACGCGTCTCTATGTTCAGGCGGGCGCCGTAGACCAGTTGCTTCGCGTTGGATTCGTCCAGCATGGCGGCCAGGCGCGGCGTCTCGAAGGGGCGTGCGCTTTCGCCCTTGGCGTCGAGCTGCTTGCGCATGGATTGCACCTCCTTGGCATGGATCTCGCGCGCATCGGCACGGCCCCAGCTCTTGCGGGCGAAGTTGAGGATGTCGGCGATCTCCGCATCTTTGAGCTGTGCGAAGGCCGGCATGGTCAGCGGCCGTGCATGGCTTTGCGTGACGGGCGCCTTCCAGCCCACCAGCATCAGATGGATCAGCGTGGACGGGTCCTGCGACTGCAGCGAGAAATTGCCGGCCAGTGGCGGGAACACGTCCTTCACGCCACCGCCATCGGCACGGTGGCAGTCGGCGCAGAACTGCAGATAGCCCAGGCCGCCCCGGCTGCCGTAGAGATCGGCAGGCACGTCGGAAGACACTGCCGACGTGGCGGACGGCGCATGCCCGGAGGCCTGCGGCGCCGGATGCGGGGCGATGACCGGCCCCGGCCCCTGGGCCACCTGCATGGGCAGATCGTTCTTGCCTGCGGGCAGCGACTTCAGATAAGTGCCAATGGCCAGCAGGTCCGCATCGCTCATGTACTGCGTGCTGTGCTGCACCACATCGACCATGTTGCCGGAGACCGTGCCGTGGCTGTTGCGCCCGGTCTTGAGCAACTGGGCGGTTTCCTCGGGTGTCCACAGATTGCGCAGGCTCAGCGCGCGCCAGTTCTCCACGGTCTCGCCGGCCAGGAAATACTCGCCCTTGCTGCCCTCGCCGGTCATGGTCTTTTCCTGGAAGCCCACGCCGCGCGGCGTATGGCAGGCGCCGCAGTGGCCCAGGCCCTGCACCAGGTAGGCACCCCGGTTCCACTGGGCAGTTTGCTGCGGCTGGGGCTGGAAGGGCGTGTCATCCAGAAACACCCAGTTCCACAGCGCCAGGCCCCAGCGCTGGTTGAAGGGAAAGCCCAGGTCGGATTCCTTGTTGGCCGCCTTCACGGGCGCCACGCCCTGCAGCAGATAGGCGTACAGGGCCTGCATGTCCTCGGCCGTCATCTTGGCGTAGGAGGGATAGGGCATGGCCGGGTACATGTTGCGGCCATCGGCCGCGACGCCCTTGCGCATGGCGCGGTCGAAATGCTCGAAGCTGTATTTGCCCATGCCCGTATCGGCGTCGGGCGAGATATTGGTGGAATAGATCTTGCCGAATGGCGTCTCCAGCGCCAGCCCACCACCCATGGGCTGGGATTTATTGCCGGTGTGGCAGGCAACGCAATCTCCCAGGCGTGCGATATATCGGCCGCGATCGACCAGGGTTCTTTGCTCCGCCGTCAGGTCCGCTGCGTAATCGGCAGGCAGGTCATCAATGATTTGTGGCATTTGCGCATGGTCCACTCCGGGCGCCGGCGCCGAAATGGCCAGTTGCCAGGCTGCGGCCGACAGCGCGGCCACGCACAGCAGGCCTTGCTTGAGCGAGAGTTTCATCGTCTTCGATCCCGTGAAATAAATTATTATCGAAAGAGAAAATCGGATATTGACGAGATATTCCACCCAATGCATGCAACCATTGCAGCAAATATTAATCTCTTTGCGCAATATCTTCTTATATATACAAATTCTAGTGGAATCACCCTATTTTTTTGATGCAATCCGACGAAAAAGATAAGTCACTTTCGCATTTAACGCGGGCTTAATCCATCCACAGGAAAGGTGGCGGCGCAAATGGGGGCGCAGCAATGCAAAGCGGCCCCGCGAAGGGGCCGCCATGTGTACATCCCGGGGATGCCGGGTGCGTGGAAAGGCTCGGCTCAACCCGCGTGGATCATCCGGCGCGCAGCCTGCGCCACGCTGTGTGCATCCACCCCAAAGTAGCCGCGCAGCGCCGCACGCGTGTCGCTGCGGCCGAAGCCGTCCGTGCCCAGCGTGAGGAAACGGCGGCCTGCGGGCAGGAAGGCGCGCACGGTCTCGGGCACGGCGCGCACATAGTCGGTGGCAGCAATCACCGGGCCCTGCGTGCCGTCCAGCAGTTGGGCGATCCAGGGCTGGCCAGGTGCCTCACCTGCCAGCATGCGCTGCTCGCAGGCCACGCCATCGCGCGCCAGTTCGCTCCAGCTGGTCACGCTGACCACGGTGGCGGCCATGCCCTCGCTGGCCAATTGCTCGGCGGCCTTGAGCACTTCGGTGAGGATGGCACCCGATCCCAGCAAGGTGACATGCTGCGTGGCACGGCCCGCATCGCCAAAGCGGCCGAACACATAGCCGCCGCGCAGCACGCCTTCGGCCGCGCCCGGTGGCAGGTCGGGCTGGGCGTAGTTCTCGTTCATCAGGGTGATGTAGTAGAAAACGTCGCGCTGCTCGACCAGCATCTCGCGCATGCCGGCGTCCAGGATCACGGCCAGCTCGCCCGCATGCGCGGGGTCCCAGGCCTTGCAGTTGGGAATGGTGGCCGCCACCAGATGGCTGGAGCCGTCCTGGTGCTGCAGGCCTTCTCCGCCCAGCGTGGTGCGGCCCGAGGTGGCGCCCAGCAGAAAGCCGCGCGCCCGCTGGTCGGCCGCCGCCCAGATGGCGTCGCCCACGCGCTGGAAGCCGAACATGGAGTAGTAGATGTAGAACGGCAGCATGGCCAGGCCGTGCACGCTGTAGCTGGTGGCCGCCGCCGTCCAGCTGGCGATGGCGCCGGCCTCGCTGATGCCCTCCTCCAGGATCTGGCCGTCCAGCGCCTCGCGGTAGGACAGCACCGAGCCGATGTCTTCGGGCGCGTAGCGCTGCCCCAGGCTGCTGTAGATGCCCACCTGCTTGAACAGGTTGGCCATGCCGAAGGTGCGCGCCTCGTCCGCCACGATGGGCACGATGCGCGGACCCAGCTGCGCGTCCTTGAGCAGGCCGCCCAGCATGCGCACGAAGGCCATGGTGGTGCTCATCTCCTTGCCGGCAGGCGCCAGCGCGAACTGCGCGTACTGGTCCAGGGCGGGCACGGGCACGCGGTCGCACACGGTTTCGCGGCGCGGCAGTGCGCCGCCCAGGGCCGTGCGGCGATCGCGCAGGTACTGCATCTCGGCGCTGTCATCGGCAGGTTTATGGAAGGCCAGGCCCTTGGCCTGCTCGTCACTGAGCGGCAGGTTGAAGCGGTTGCGGAACTCGATCAGGTCGGACTCGTCCAGCTTCTTCTGGCTGTGCGTGGTCATCTTGCCCTGCCCGGCCGATCCCATGCCGTAGCCCTTCTTGGTATGGGCAAGGATGACCGTGGGCTGGCCGCGATGGGCGGCAGCCGCCGCATAGGCCGCATGGATCTTCACCAGGTCATGGCCGCCACGCTTCAAGCGGTCGATCTGCTCGTCCGTCAGGCCCTGGGCCAGGGCGGCAAGCTCGGGGTTCTGTCCGAAGAAATGCTCGCGGTTGTAGCGTCCGTCCTTGGCGGCGAAGGTCTGCATCTGCCCGTCCACCGTGCCGCCCAGCGTGCGTGCCAGGGTGCCGATGAGGTCGCGCGCAAACAGCCCGTCCCAGTCGCTGCCCCACAGCAGCTTGACCACGTTCCAGCCCGCGCCCGCGAACAGCCGCTCCAGCTCATCGACGATGCGGCCGTTGCCGCGCACCGGGCCGTCCAGACGCTGCAGATTGCAGTTGACCACCCAGACCAGGTTGTCCAGCCCCTCGCGCGCGGCCAGCGTGAGGGCGCTCATGCTTTCGGGCTCGTCCATCTCGCCGTCGCCGAACACGCCCCAGACCTTGCGTTCCTGGCAGTCCAGCAGGCGGCGGTGCGTGAGATAGCGCATGAAGCGGGCGTGGTAGATGCTGCTGATGGGGCCAATGCCCATGGAGCCCGTCGGGAACTGCCAGAAATCGGGCATCAGCCAGGGATGCGGATAGCTGGACAGGCCCTGTGCGCCTGCAGCCGGCGCGCTGATCTCCTGGCGGTAGTGCTGCAGGTCCTGCTCGGTCAGCCGCCCTTCCAGGAAGGCCCGCGCATACACGCCGGGCGCGCTGTGCGGCTGGAAGAACACCAGGTCGCCCCGGTGCTGGCCCGGCGCAAGTCCCTCCCGGGCATGGAAGAAATGGTTGAACCCGGTCTCGAACAGGTCGGCCGCGCTGGCGTAGCTGGCAATATGGCCGCCCAGCTCGCCATAGGCCTGGTTGGCGCGCACCACCATGGCCAGCGCGTTCCAGCGCATGATGGACGCCAGCCGCTCCTCGATGGCCAGGTCGCCCGGAAACACCGGCTGCTGCTGCGCCGCCACGCTGTTCACATAGGGCGTATTCAGGTCGGGCTGCCAGCCCAGGCGCTGCTCGCGCGCCATGCGCGCCAGCTCTTCCAGCACGAAGCGCGCGCGCTGCGGACCTTCTGTGGCGACCAGGGCCAGAAAGGCCTCGCGCCATTCGGCGGTTTCCTGGGGATCGGTATCGATATCGGCCAGCGCGGCCAGTGGCGTGGGTGCGTTCATGTCCGCCACTTTAGGACTGGCAGGCCGGCATGAGCAGCCGTTCATGGATAAGGAAAACGCCATATTCCAGCATTTCATGCCGGTATCTACATAAAATCCGGCACATGAAACTGGACACCATCGACTTGCGCATTCTGGCCGAGCTGCAAACGGACGGCTCGCTGTCCAACGTGGAACTGGCGCGGCGCGTGCATCTGTCGCCCTCGCCATGCCTGGCGCGCGTCAAGGCGCTGGAGAAGGCCGGCGTGATCGCGCGCTATGTGGCGCTGGCCAATGCGTCGGCGCTGGGGCTGGGGCTGAATGTGTTCATCAACATCAGCCTCAAGTCGCAGGCCAAGGAATCGCTGGCCGACTTCGAGCGCCGCATTGCCGAGCACGACGAGGTCATGGAGTGCTACCTGATGAGCGGCGACGCCGACTATCTGATCCGCGTGGCGCTGGCCGACATCGGCGCGCTGGAGCGCTTCATCGTGGAGCAGCTCACCCCGATTCCGGGCATAGAGAAGATCCGCTCCAGCTTCACGCTCAAGCAGGTGCGCTACAAGACCGCCCTGCCACTGCCTGCGGCGGGTTGATCCGGACCCCGACTCAGCCCGCAGGCTTGGCCATCTCGCCGGTGGCGATGCGGCGGCGCAGCTCGCCCAGTACGGCCTTGAGGCGGCGCTCGTTGTCCAGGCCCACGCGCACCAGCATCTTCTGGCCGCTGGACAGGGCCTGCAGCTCAGGGTCGGCGTATTCGTAGCGCACCCAGGGCTGGATGGAGGGCACCTCGCCCTCCACCTTGGTCAGCCGCACCTGCACCGGGCCCGCGGGCTCGGGCGCGGCGCGCAGGTGGTCTATGACGGCAATGAGGCGATCGTTGAAATAGCGGCTGGGATAGCCCAGGTCTTCATAGGCGATCTGGAACAGGGGGTACAGCCGGGCATAGAGCTTGACGGCCCCGTCCATGGGAATGGACTCGGCAAAGGCCACGAAGGCCTTGTAGCGTGCGGCGTTGGCGGGGGCGATGGCCTGCGCCTCACCAGCCTCTGCCGCGCCCTCCACCGTGAAACGCTGAGGCGCGGGGTGCACGGGCCAAAGCCGTGCAGGGGCCTGGGAGCGGGTCAGGTTGTCCACGGTGGCCACGGCGCGGCGCACAAAGCCGTCCATCTGCAGAAAGCTGCCTGTCTTGTCACGGCCCAGCAGGCCGTTGAGGGCCTGGGTGACATGGGCGTCGGAGTCCTGCAGCGCGGGCAGGCCGGAGGCGGGTTGCTCCAGCGCATCGACAGGGTTCTGGGGCTCGGTCAGCTCGGGCGCGGGGACGGGTTCAGGTTCAGAGGGCTGGGTGGACTGGGCGGGCGCCTGGGCCACTTCCGGCGGCGCCTCGGGCACGGGGGCGGGACGCCACCAGTACCACCAGGCCGCGCCCCCCAGGGCGGCAGCTGCCAGCACCGCTGCGGCGATGCCGAAGGCCGATGGGCCGGAGGATCTGGCGCGGGGGCGGAAGTCTTGGGGATCGCGTTCTGGCATGGATGGGTCCTTTGGCTTGGGCAGGGGGCTGGCAGCTCAGTTGCCGCAGGACGTGCGACAGCAAAGCACAACCAGGGTTCCCCGGCTTTGCTGACACCGGCCCCTGCCTTGTGTTTATAAGCCGCCGCGCTCTCTGCGCAGGCCATCGTGCGCGCCCGGCAACAACGCGTTACCCGGCTTACGCGGCCGTCTCAGCCCTGCGTGCCCAGATCCTGGAGCCAGGCCATGGCGGCCTGCAGCTCGTCGGGGCGGATCTCATGCATGCTGGGGTACTCGTGGTAGCTCAGTTGCAGCGGCAGGCGCTGCACGTGGCTGCGAATGGCGTGGGCGCTGGTCAGCGGAATGACGTTGTCGTAGGTGCCGTGGCTGACCCAGAGCGACTTGCCGTCAAAGGCCGCGTCAGGCGCCTGGTGCGGCAATGCCTCGGGCAGCAGGCGGCTGTGCCAGCACATGGCGGCGCGCAGCAGCGCGGGCTGGGTCAGCAGCAGGCTGAGCGCCATGATGCCGCCCTGGCTGAAGCCGCCCGCCACGGTTCGCTGGGCAGGGATGTCCAGCCGCGCTCCGGCCTGCTGCACGGTCTGCGCCACCAGGGCGCGGCTGTGCTCTTCCTGCGATGCGTGGATGTGGCGCGTGCCGTTGGCATCCACCGTGAACTGGAACCAGGCATGGGCTGAGGGACCCATGGAAAACGGAGCGCGCAGGCTGAGCACGTGGAACTGCGGCGGCACGAACGATGCGAGGCCGAACAGATCCTGCTCATTGCTGCCAACGCCATGCATGAGCACCAGCAGCCAGGGCTGCTGCCCCGGTGCGGGTTGTGCGGGGCGCTCCAGCGCCACCAGAGGCAGGTCGATCATCACGGACTCCTTGGTTTTTTAGCGATTTCCAGGACCGGGGTGGTCCCGGGCAACGCGCCATTGTGGCGCCTCGCCAAGTCCGCGGCAGCAGGAGGTTATGCCGCCTGCGCGTCCTCGAAGGCCATCGCATCCATGGCCAGGATGGAATACATGACCTCGCGGCTCAGATACCGTGGCCGCGCAGTCGCGCCGGCCGCGCCCAGCGCGAAGTACAGCGGCATGAAGTGCTCCTCGCTGGGATGGGCGCGCCGGGCCGAAGGCGCGCGGGCGCGGTAGTCCAGCAGCGCGGGCAGGTCCTGCGCCTGCAGGCGCGATTCGATCCAGCGGCTGAAATCCTGCACGTAGGGCGAGGAGGCGCTGGAGCCGCCGACGGCATGGTCGTCCTGCAGGCCATCCTGGCTGCGCAGGGCCTGCACGGCGTCGTCCACCCGCACCGTGGCCTCGCCCGTGCCGCCCCGGAATTCGCCCAGGTTGTGCGTCATGCTGCCGGAGCCGACGATGAGCACACCCTCATCGCGCAGCCCCGCCAGGGCCGCGCCCAGCGCATGGGTTTCGGCCGGCCCGGCGGACGCGGGCAGGGACAGCTGCACCACGGGCAGGTCGGCATCCGGCAGCAAATGCATCAGCGGCACCCAGGCGCCGTGGTCGAAGGGCCGCTGCGCGTTGGCGGTGGAGGCAATGCCTGCGGCCTGCAGGCGGTCCATGACTTCCTGCGCCAGCTGGGGCGCGCCGGGGGCCGGGTACTGCAGTTCGTAGAGTGCGGGCGGAAAGCCGCCAAAGTCGTGCCAGGTGGAGGGCGTGGCGCCGGTCATGACTTCCACGCCGTGCGACATCCAGTGCGGCGACATGACGACCACGCCGCGCAGCGGGCCGTGGGCCTGGCGCAGCGCCCTGCCCCATTGCGCGAGCACAGGGCCGGTTTCACCCGGCTCCAGCGCGAACATGGGCGAGCCGTGGGAGACATAGAGCACGGGCAGCCGGGCACCGGCAGCGGAGGAAACCCGGGAAGAGTGGGGAGCGTGGGAGTCTTGCATTCCCTTAATGTAGGGACGCCCGGGCGCCGCGCCAAGCCGCCAGCGGCAGCACACATTGTTGCGCTGGCCGGGTCAATCCGGATCAATCGTCGCGCGGTCGCCCGCGCAGGGCCTTGGTGGCACCGTGCCGGCTCTTGCTTTCCAGGCGGCGCCGCTGCGATCCCAGCGTAGGCCGGGTGGCGCGGCGCAGGATGGGCTCGGGATAGGCGGCGGCCACCAGCACGTTGAGCCGCTGCAGCGCGGCGCGCAGGTTCTGCTCCTGCGTGCGGTATTGCTGGGCCTTGATGACGACCACGCCCTCGTTGGTGATGCGGCCGTCGCGCAGGGCCAGCAGCCGCTGCTGCACGGCCTCGGGCAGACGCGAGGCGCGTACGTCAAAGCGCAGGTGCACGGCGCTGGAGACCTTGTTCACGTTCTGGCCGCCCGCGCCCTGGGCGCGCATGGCGGTCCACTGCACCTCGTGCAGCTCGATGGGCCGCATACGCTCAGTCATCCAGCGCAGCGGTCAATGCCGCCACAAAGGCATCGGGACGCTCATGCATGACCCAGTGGCCCGCGCCAGGCACCAGCGCCAGGCCGCGGAAGTCGCGCGCATGGCGTGCAAAGGCCTGGGCCAGCTCCTGCATCATCGGGCCCGGGTAGAGCGCGTCGTGCTCGCCATAGATGGCCCATACGGGGCCGTCCACGGCCTGCAGGGCACGCGCCAGCACGTCGGTGTGCGATAGGCGGCGGCGCGGAAGGCGGTCACGCTCCACGTTGAGCACATGCAGGGCCAGCGTGCCCTCGTCGATGAGGCTGGCGTCATGCAGCATCAGCGCCTGCAGGTTGTAGCGGTGGGCCACGGCTTGCGCCTCGGGCGTGGCCAGGTGGCGCCAGCCCTTGAGCCGCACGGCCAGGCCCTTGCCCACGCCCATGCCGGGCGCCCCGGCCAGCACCAGGCGCCGGGCCAGCGTGCCGTCGGCGGCGGCCAGCATGCCGGCCGTCATGCCGCCAAAAGAGAAGCCGACCAGATCACACAGCGGGGCGGCGGGCGCGCCGTCATCGGCCAGCAGTTGCCGCAGGCCCTGGCGCAGCGGCTCGACCAGGGTGTCGGCATCCTGGCCGCCCGGCACGCCGTCGGAATCGCCGAAGCCGGGCAGGTCAGGTATCCACAGCTGGCGCCCCTGGGCCAGCAGCGCGTCCATGCAGCGCAGCCAGTGCGTCCAGCTGCCGCTGCCGCCGTGCAGCATGACGATGGGCAGCTCGCCCGCGCGTGCCTCGCCCCAGACATGCCAGACCATGTGCCCGTCTTCGGGCTGCGCGGCAGACAGCGGCGTGGTCAGGCGCCGCGCCTGGGCGCGCAGGCGCTCAATGGCGGCGGGCGTATTCACCACTGGGCCACGGCGTCAATGGCCAGGCCATAGCCGGCCACGCCAAAGCCGCACATCACGGCGCGCGCGGCAGCCGACAGGTAGGAGTGGTGGCGGAAGCTCTCGCGCGCATGCACGTTGCTGATGTGCAGCTCCACCAGCGGCACGCCCGTGCCCTTGACGGCATCCAGCAAGGCCACGCTGGTGTGGGTGTAGGCGGCGGCGTTGAAGATCAGGCCGGCCAGGCGGCCTTCGGCGTGCACACGGCCAGCTTCGTGGACCCAGTCCACCAGTTCGCCTTCGTGGTTGCTCTGGCGGAACTCCAGCCCCAGCCCGTAGCGCGCGCAGGCGGCTTCGCACAGCGCACGCACATCGGCCAGGGTCTGGGAGCCATAGATGGCGGGTTCACGCAGGCCCAGCAGGTTCAGGTTCGGGCCATTGAGGACATAGACGGTTTTCACGGCGGGGACACTCCAGGTTTCCAACGGGCTGGATTATGCGGGCCATCCCCGGCCCGGTCTTGGCGCAGGCACCACGGAAAAAGCCGCCCCAAGGGGCGGCAAGAGTCGGTTCAGCGCGGTTCAGCTCAGATCAACGGCGCCAGTGGCCATGCCCGTGGCCATGGCCATGGCCATGGCGGTACTCGCCACGGTATCCACCCCGGTAGCCGCCGCCATAGCCGTATCCATAGCCGGGAACGACCACGACGGGCGGAGCACGGTAGACGGCGCGCGGCGCGTAGTAGACCGGCGGCGGGGGGGCGTAGTAGATGGGCTGGGGCGGTGCCACATAGACGGGGGCAGGCGCGACATAGACGGGCGGGCCATACATGCCCGGCGAATTCAGGCTAATGGACCAGTGCACATCGCCCCGGGCCTGGGCAGCGCCCGAAGCCATGAGGGCGGCCAGGGCCAGGCCGGCTGCTGCTGCTTTTGCAACCCACGGGGAAGCTGTCGTTGTCATGGTGTCTCTCCTCGAAGTTGGACAGGCGTGGCAGGCATTGCCGCTGGTGCCGCCTTCCCGCACTTTGGCACAGGGGGACGGCATACGCCCTGCATTCTCAACGCGCGAGAGGGGTCTACGGATGGCAGGCTTTTCTACAAGTTTGTTTCCAAATGCCTCAACCCTTGGCTGGCGCGGCTGTCCGAAAGCCGTCCGGAGCGGGTCTGCAGGCGGGCGCCTACAATGCTGCGATGAGCTCTGCTGACGCCTCCCCCATCTCCAAAGATCCGGTCAAACCGAGTAACTTTTTGCGCCAAATCATCGAGGCCGACCTGGCCAACGGTACCCACGCCCAGCGCCGCTGGGGTGGAAGCCCCGGTGATGGCGACCACCACAACCAGGGCCAGGTGGACGTGGCGAAGATCCGCACACGCTTCCCGCCCGAGCCCAACGGCTACCTGCACGTGGGCCACGCCAAGGCCATCTGCCTGAACTTCGGCCTGGCGCGCGACTACGAAGGTGCCTGCCACCTGCGTTTCGACGACACCAATCCCGAGAAGGAAGACCAGGAGTACGTGGACAGCATCATCGATGCCGTCCATTGGCTGGGCTTCGGCTGGAAGGAAGCCGACGGCCACGAGAACCTGTACTTCGCCAGCAACTACTTCGACTTCATGTACCGCGCAGCCGAGTACCTGATCGAGCAGGGCCTGGCCTATGTGGACGAGCAAAGTGCCGACGACATGAAGGCCAACCGCGGCGATTTCTCGCGCCCCGGCGTGGACAGCCCGTTCCGCAGCCGCACGGTGTCCGAGAACCTGGCGCGCTTTCGCGAAATGCGCGACGGCAAGCTGCCCGATGGCGCTGCCGTGCTGCGCGCAAAGATCGACATGGCATCGCCCAACATCAATCTGCGTGATCCCGCCATCTACCGCGTGCGCCATGCCGAGCACCACAACACCGGCAACCAGTGGTGCATCTACCCGATGTACACCTTCGCCCATCCCATCGAGGACGCGCTGGAGCACATCACCCACAGCATCTGCACGCTGGAGTTCGAGGACCAGCGTCCGTTCTACGACTGGCTGCTGGACCATCTGCGCGAAGGCGGCCTGATCGCCGCCCCGCAGCCGCGCCAGTACGAGTTCTCGCGCCTGCACCTGACCTATGTGATCACCAGCAAGCGCAAGCTCAAGCACCTGGTGGACAACGGCATCGTCAGCGGCTGGGACGATCCGCGCATGCCCACCATCGTCGGCCTGCGCCGCCGTGGCTACACGCCCCAGAGCATCCAGGCCTTCTGCGAGCGCATCGGCGTGACCAAGGACTACGCCTGGATCGACTACTCCACGCTGGAAGGCTGCCTGCGCGAGGACCTGGAGAACCAGGCCCATCGCGGCATGGTGGCCCTGGACCCACTGAAGCTGGAGCTGACCAACTGGGCTGAGGTCTTCGGCAGCGCCGAGCACCTGGAAGCCTGCGAGCTGCCTGCCCTGCCCCACGCCGCCGAAGGCCAGCAGGTGCCGGTGCGCCGCTTCACGCTGGGCCGCGAGGTGTGGATCGAGCGCGAGGACTTCGCCGAAGTGCCGCCCAAGGGCTACAAGCGCCTGTTCCCCGGCAACAAGGTGCGCCTGAAGGGCGGCTACGTGATCGAGTGCACGGGCTGCGAGAAGGATGCCGAGGGCAACGTCACCAAGGTGCTGGCCACCGTGGTGCCCGACACCAAGAGCGGCACGCCGGGTGCGGACAGCGTCAAGGTCAAGGCCGCCATCACCTGGGTGGGCGTGGCCGACGGCGTGCAGGCCGAGGTGCGCCTGTACGACCGCCTGTTCACCGACCCGCAGCCCGATGCGGGCGGCAAGGACTTCCTGACGCTGCTCAACCCGGACAGCCTCAAGGTGGTGACCGCCTATGTGGAGCCTTCGCTGGCCAACGCGCAGCCTGACGACAAGTTCCAGTTCGAGCGCTTCGGCTACTTCGTGGCCGACCGCAAGGACCACACACCGGGCAAGCCCGTGTTCAACCGCGCAACGGGTCTCAAGGACTCCTGGGGCAAGTAGGCGCATGGCCCGCTGACGGGCACCTGCACCGCTCCTCCCCGAAGATGGCCCACCATCCTGCTTTGCAGGGGTGGGCCATCGCACATCGGCGCTTTTGCAGGGACCGTGGCCTCAGCACAATGCCAGGCCATGAACCAAGCCTTGCCACAGGCGGCTTCCGCCGCCAAGTTCGACACCTCCCGCACGGCCGAGTACGAAACGCAAAGCCGCATCGCACTGGCCGGCTACGACGCCTGCCACGAACTGGCGGCCTGCCTGCTGGCCGCCAGCCTGGATGCCGGACCGAAGTCCGTGCTGATTGGCGGCGCCGGTGGCACGGGCCAGGAAATCCTGGCCACGGCGCGGCTCAGGCCTCAGTGGAAATTCACGGCTGCCGACCCCTCGGCCCCCATGCTGGACCAGACCATGGACCGCATCGCCGCGGCGGGGCTGTCGACCCAGGTGCAGGCAGCTGCCTGCGCCGTGCAGGACCTGCCGGCCGGCACGGTGTTCGACGCGGCCACGCTGATAGGCGTGCTGCACCACGTCCCTGACGACGCGGACAAACTGCAGCTGCTGCAGGCCCTGTCGGCGCGGCTGGCGCCGGGGGCGCCCTTCATCCTGGCCTGCAATCGCCACCGCTATGACAGCGAGCCGCTGTTCCTTGAAGCCTGGGCCATGCGCTGGCGCATGGCGGGCGTGGACGAGGCCGCTGTCCATGCGAAACTCGGCAAAATCCGGCAGGGCGCGGTTCCACCGGCCTCGGAAGAGGTGGTGGAGCAGATGCTGGCCCAGGCCGGTTTCGTGCAGCCCAAGCGCTTTTTCTCCAGCCTGTTCTGGTGTGCCTGGATTGCCTTCAAGGCCTGACCACTGAACCACTCAGCCACTGAAACACCAGAACGCCCGGCGCCGGTTGACCCGTCCCTTTCTCCCTTTTCCCTTTGATTTTCCTTTCAGCATGAACTTCTCCGCACGCCTTCAGCAACTGCCCACCGTCACCCACCTCGCCGCGCTGCAGCTGGCCGATGCCCAGGGCCAGGTCGTGGCCACCATCGAGAACAAGCCCGGCCAGACCGGCTCGCTGGCCGTGTACCACGCGCTGGCCGCGCTGTACGGCGGCAGCATCACGCCGGCCGCCGCAGAGCTGGGCCTGGAGTGGTATGCCGAGCACACGCAGGACGCCATCGCCTTCCCCGGCAAGCACCCCAACATCGACCGCCTGCTGGCCTGGTCCAAGGGTGCCGAGAGCTACCAGGCCCGCCTGATCGCGGCTTGATCGCGGCCTGAGCGCAGCTTGAGCGCGGCCTGATTCAGCCTGGGTAAACACCGCGTCACAGAAGTTGCGCGCACTGGGGGCATCGGCTGACACGCCGGTGTCAACGCAGCGCGCACTTTGGCGTTCAAATGACATGTGCCTTGCCGCTTCGGCGCGCAAGGCGTTCCTGCCCAGGAGAACGCAATGCTGCAATCAGCCGTGCCCACAGCACGCACCACGGCCCGCTCAACTTCCCACGCTGGTGCCCTGCGCCTGAGCGTGCTGGGCCTGGCCGCCGCCCTGGCGCTGAGCGCCTGCAACGAATCCCAGGACAAGCCCCCGCAGGCCGCCAGCGCGCCGCTGCCGCCTGCCACCGAAAGCGCCCAGCCCGTCGCCACGCCCGTGGCCTATGTGCCGCCTTCGGCCGAGACGCTCTACCAGATGGTGGCGCCCATTGCGCTGTACCCCGACAAGCTCGTGGCCCAGGTGCTGGCCGCCTCCACCTATCCCGACCAGGTCGGCGCCGCCGAGGTGTGGATGGGGCAGAACCCCGGCCTCAAGCCCGAGGAACTGCAAAACGCCGTCAACAGCCAGGACTGGGACCCTTCGGTCAAATCGCTGGCGCAGTTTCCCAATGTGCTGGCGCAGCTGTCATCCAACGTTCCCTGGACCACGGCCCTGGGCAAGGCCTACTACAACGATCCGGCCGATGTGATGAACGCCATCCAGGTGATGCGCCAGCGCGCCTACAAGGCCGGCACGCTCAAGGACTCCAGCCGGCTCAAGGTGGCCGTGGCCACGGCCGATGCCCCGCCCCCCGTGCCCCAGCCCGCACCGCAGGCCGTGGGCGAGCCACTGTCGTCCATGCTGCCCGTGCCGGTGATCGACACGCCGCCGCAATTCATCGAGATCGCACCTGCCCAGCCTGACACCGTCTATGTGCCGCAGTACGACCCGGGCGTGGTCTATGGCGAGCCGGTGCCGATGTACGGCGGATACCGCCCCATCGTGGCGCCGCAACCCGTATACGTGGGCAGTTCGGCCGCGCCCGTGGTGGCGGGGCTGATCGGCTTCGGCGCAGGCGTGATCCTGGCCGAGTCCGTGGACCGCCGCCCCTGGGGCTGGAACTCATGGGGCATGCGCTGGGGCGAGCCCGGCTACCGCTGGCACCGCAACGAACCGCCGCCACCGCCCTCGCGCCGCCCGGCCGTGATCTACAACAACAACACCTACGTCTCGCGCTCGACCACGGTGGTGCAGAACATCCACAACACGCACATCAACAACGTTGGCAACGTCACCCACATCGCGAACAACCCGCACTTCGAGCCGCGACGCCCTGACTTCCCGCAGCAAGGTGGTGATCCTCGCCCGGGCGATCCACGCTCCGGTGACCCACGCTCCGGTGACCCTCGTTCTGGTGACCCACGTTCAGGCGGCATGGCCGCTGCGGCCCTGGCCGGAGCAGCAGGCATGGCCGGCGCCGCCGCAGCAGCGCACTCCGGCATGCCCCAACGCCTGGGCCTGAGGCCGCCGCAGGGCGGCCCGCCCCCGTCCGCCCAAGGCATGGTGCCGCCCGGCGGCGCCCAGGGCTTTGCCCGGCACGATGGCGCCGATCGCGGACGCCCGGGCCTCAGGCCCGATGACCGGCCCCAGGCCTCATTGCAGCCCCGTATGAACCCGGTGCCGGCCTCGCAGCCGGGCCAGTTCGGCAAGTGGCCGCAGTCCCCTCAGTCTGCGCAATCGGCCCCCTCATCCCCATCGGGCACCGCGCAGCGACCCGCGCCAGCACTGCCTGCGGCAGCCATGCAGGGTGACAGGGGCCGCGACTCCCGCGTGCCTTCCTGGTCTTCCGCAGCCACGCAGCAGGGCATGAGGCCACAGGACAGGCAGGACCGCGACCGCTCCATGGCCGATGCAGCGCGCCAGCGCCAGCAGCAACAGCAGCAAATGGAGACGCAGAGCGCCCGCCTTCGCGGCGAGGAACAGGCGCGCCAGCAACAGCAGCGCCAGGCCCAGATGCAGGCCCAGGCGCAGATGCGGGATCAGGCGCGTGACCAGGCTCAGATTCAGGCACAGGCCCAGGCCCGCCAGCAGGCCGAGCGCGATCGCCAGGCCTTGCAACAGCGCTCCCAGGACCAGGCGCGCCAGCAGCAAATGCAGCAGCAGCAGCAGCAGCAGCAGCAACAGCAGCAGGCACGCGCACAGGAGCAGATGCAGGCAAGGATGCAGGCCCAGCAACAGGCCCAGCAGCAGGCGCAAAGACAGGCCCAGATGCAGGAGCGGCAGGCGCAGCAGCAAAGACAGCAGCAGTTCGAGGCTGCCCAGCAGCAACGCATGCAGGCCCAGCAAGCACAGCAGGCCCAGGCACAGGCGCGTGCCCAGCAGCAACAGGCCCGCGCACAGCAGGAGCAACGCCAGCAACAGCAGCGCATGGCCAACGCGGCCCGCCCACAGGAGCGGCGCGGCGGGCGCGACGAGCGCCGGGACCGTTGAGCGGCCCGCAAGCGCGTTTGAATGCCATGGCGTCATGGCGTTGAGGCGTTGGCAAGCTGGCGCGCTGGCATGGCGGACAATGGGGCGCTCGACCACAGCCCCCCCGCTTCCCCCATGCAGATACCGACGACGAATTCCCGCTCCCGCCGACTGTTTGTGCAATCCCTGTGCGCCTCGGGCGCCGGCCTGATGGTCCCGGCCTGGGCCGCTGCGGCCTCCGGGGAATCCCCCTGGCCGCATGACAGCCGCGTGCCCGGTGGCGTGGCTCGCCTGTCGCTGGGGCCATCGGCCCAGCGGCCCCAGGTGCTGGCCGGCGACGTGCCCGTGATGGTGGTAGGCGACATGATCGAATGGACGGCCGTGGTCGGCATTGCGCTGTCGGTGGCGCCCGGCACGCATGGCGTGACGGTGAAGGGCGAAGGCGCACCGCGCACCCTGCCCTACGAAGTGCGCGACAAGAAATACACCGAGCAGCGCCTGAAGGTCTCGCCCAAGACCGTGGACCTGTCACCCGAGGACGATGCCCGCTACCAGCGTGAGCGCGCCCACCAGCAGACCATCATGGCGCTGTTCACCGAGCCGCCTGCACGCCCTGGCGACCTGCGCATGCGCCAGCCCGTTCCGGGCCGCCGCAGCAGCAGCTTCGGCCTGCGCCGCGTGTTCAACGGCCAGCCGCGCAATCCGCACAGCGGCATGGACATCGCGGCAGCCACAGGCACCAACGTCGTCGCGCCGCTGCCGGGCAAGGTGGTGGATGTGGGCGACTATTTCTTCAACGGCGGCACCGTGTGGCTGGACCACGGCGGCGGCCTGCTGAGCATGTACTGCCATCTGAGCAGCGTGCAGTGCAAGCTGGGCGATCAGCTGGACACGGGAGATGCCTTCTGCAAGGTAGGCGCCACAGGCCGTGTCACCGGCCCACACCTGCACTGGGGCGTGATGCTCAACCGCACCATGGTGGACCCGGCGCTGTTTCTGGCGGCGTGAACCGGGCCGGCGCCCGCCGGCGTCAGTGGTTGGCCGAGGGAATGGTGTTCTGCGGCGCCACGGGCGTGGGCACGGCGATGGATTCACGGTCCTGCGCCAGGTAGCGCGACACCAGCTCGAAGAAGCTGTCGTAGAACCCGCTCTTGGCAATCGTCTCGCTGCCCACCTTGACCATGGAGTCGCTGCCCGAGGAGAACGGCAGCGACACCGACCCCAGCGCACCCACGCCCAGGCTGGCCGAGTTGGCGCTCTTCTTCAGGGTATAGCGGTCCTGCAGCGCCGTGACAAAGCCGATGCTGACCTGGCCATCGGCTGTCTCGGGCACGCAGACCACGCGGATGTTCATCTGCAGGTTCAGTTCGGGGTCGGGCTGGAAGCTCTTGCTGCCCTCTATGAGTTCGGCCGTGCGCGCCATGGCGATGTAGCCCTGGCTCAGCAGCGCGCGGCGCGCGGCCTCGCAGGTCTGGGCCGGCGAGGCATCGAACATGCGCGAGAAGGTCTCGGTGGAGCCGAAGCTCTCCTGCACGGGCACATGCTGGGGAATGGTCGAGCCGCAGCCCGCAAGCATTGCAATGATGGCCAAAGCTCCCGCGTAGCGCATGCCACGCACCCTGTTTGCTGCACTCCAACGTCGATACACGAACCTGCTCCTTGCTCCGGCGCCGCAGCCTGCGGATGGCATGGCGGCTGGCCGCCTATTCTCACCTGAGCGCAACGCATCGGCCGGCAACTTTGCAGCAATCCGTTTTTTCCGCCTGCATCAAATAGATGCAAAGGAATGTGAATAGCGCCCCGTTCTGACAGGCGCCGCCGCGCATCTGCGTTATGGTGCCCCGGTTCGGCCAGGGCCGGCGCGGCACATGCCGCGCCAGGGCTGCCACCAGCCCGCCGCGCCTGAGCCTGTCTCCGTACCCATCAACCAAGGAATTCAACATGAAGCCAAGCTGGACCTGGTGCCTGCCCGTGATCGTCACCATGGGGCTCGGCGCCTGCAGCCATATCGACAAGGGTGGCAACGCCGAAGAAGGCGCCAAGACCCAGGCGTCGGCCCCTGCCGGCCCACCCGGTGATGCCCAATCGCTGACCGCCTACCACTGGAATCTTCGCCAGGCCTTCACGCCCCAGGGCACCGAAGACCAGAGCTGGTTCCTGACCGCCGCCTCGCGCAAGCGGCCCCTGCAACTGGAATTCGCCGACCAGCGCCTGGCCGTCAAGAACCTGTGCAACGTGGTGACCACGGGCTACCGCACCGAAGGCAACCGCATCGCCACCCAACGCGCCGCCAGCACGCTGATGGCCTGCGATGACGACCAACTGATGGCGCTGGAGCAAAAGGTGGCCCGCATCCTGCCCACGGCCAAGCAATGGTCCGTGCAACTGGGCGAAGGCAAGCAGCCTGCGCGCCTGACGCTCACCTTCATCGATGGCACGCGCTGGCAGTTCGACGGCTCGCCCACCGCCCAGACCCAGTACGGCAGCGCCGGCGAGCGCATCTTCCTGGAAGTGGCACCCCAGCGCACGGCCTGCAATCACCCGCTGATCAAGGACTTCCAGTGCCTGCGCGTGCGCGAGATCCGCTACGGCGACAACGGCGTGAAGACCTCCACCGGCGAGTGGGAGAACTTCTACAGCGAGATCGAGGGCTACAAGCACGAACCCGGCATCCGCAACGTGCTGCGCATCCAGCGCTACAAGCGCCAGAACGTGCCCGCCGACGCATCGGCCTACGCCTATGTGCTGGACATGGTGGTCGAGAGCGAGCGCGTGGGCCGCTGAGCGCGTCTGCCTCCCAACAGCCCTGAAGGCCTGCATTGCGCAGGCCTTTTTCTTTGCACGCTCACAGCACCGGGCTCAGCATTGCCAGCAGGTTGTTCCAGATGCGGCGGCCCCAGTGCCAGGCGTGGACCTGGGCGGCGGTGATGCGGTCGGACTGGCGGATGTACTCCCCCTGGCGCTGGCGGATGGCGCGGGTCACGGCCTCGTCCTGCAGCAGCACGTTGTTCTCGAAGTTCAGGTCGAAGCTGCGCAGGTCCAGGTTGGTGGAGCCCACGAGGGCCACCTGCCCGTCCACGCACAGGGTCTTGGCATGCAGCAGGCCGGGGCGGAATTCATGGAGGATGACGCCGGCCCGCAGCAGGTAGCGGTAGGTGCTGCGGCTGGCCGCGCCCACGATCCAGGAATCGTTGCGCGCCGGCAGGATGAGCGTGACCTGCACGCCGCGCCAGGCGGCGGCGCACAGGGCCTCCAGCACGGTGGCATCGGGGATGAAATAGGGCGTGGAGATCACCACTTCGCGCCGCGCACTGGCCAGCAGGGTGGACACCAGCTGCGAGGTGGAGCGCGGCCGCTCGGCCGGGACTTCGGCAATGACGACGGCGGCAAAGCCTTCGGCGGGCATGTCGGCCGGCCCTGCTTCGGGTTCGGCGGCCAGGGGCATGGACAGTCCATGGTCTGCGCTGCGCGCCTGCGCCCAGTCGCTGGCAAAGACCTGCTGCATCTGCGCCACCACCGGGCCTTGCAGGCGCAGCATGATATCGACCCAGGGCGCGTAGCGGGCCTTCACGGCGAAGGCCTCGTCCGCGCAGTTCTGGCTGCCGCAGTATGTGATGGCACCATCGATCACGGTGATCTTGCGGTGGTTGCGCAGGTCCAGCCGGCTGGTGAACATCACCCTGAACGGGTGGCTGGCCGGCAGGGCCACGGCCAGTTGCACGCCGGCCTGCGCCATCTGCTGCCAAAGGTCGGAGCGCAGCAGCGCGCGCGAGCCCAGCCCGTCCACCATGGCGCGGCAGACCACGCCACGCCGGGCCGCGCGCACCAGCGCCTGGGCCACGGCCGTTCCCGTGTCATCGGCCAGCCAGATGTAGTAGAGCACGTTGATCTCGTGACGGGCGGCCTCCATGTCGGCCAGCATGCGGGCGCGGGCCTGGGCACCATCGGCCATGAGCTGCGCGGCATGGCCCGGCTGTACGGGGAAGCGGTTGATGGACGCCGCATAGCCAAAGGCCGCCTGCCATTGCGGCGCGATGCCCGCCACCGGCACGCCGCTGCCCGTGACCGGGGCGCCGGGCGCAAAGTCCTGCACCTTGCGGTACCGGGCCCGGCCTCGGCGGCGCAGCGTCACCTCGCCAAACAGGTAGTACAGCGCGCAGCTCGCATAGGGGAGCAGCACGATGACGGTGAGCCAGCCCATGCGCACGTCGGGCCGCACATCGTCGCGCAGCAGGATGCGCAGGCCAAAGCCTGCAATGAGCAGCAGATGCAATGCAAGAAACAGCCAGGTCATGCAGCCAGCATAGCCGGGGGCCCTGCGGACGGGATTGGACGGAAGGGATGTTTCACGGCGGCAAACCTGGATCTGCGCGCGGCCGGCCTCGCCTCAGGCAATGAACCGGAATTCCCTGCACCCGCCAATCCTTGGATTCAACGATAGTGCACACCCACATTCCAGAAGCTTTTCCGCCACATGACGAAAATGACCGCAGCGTGACGGTTATGCCCAGCGACTGTGGGCCTGCCTGTGGACAAGCTTCGGGACAACCCTGCATTGCCGCGCCAGCCATGGGTTTGCCGCAGGCGCTGAAAAAACAGGCAGATCGTGCAGATGCCGCAATGTTTCACGCGGCCGGGCTGCGCCGTGCAGGCGGGCGCCTCAACGGAAGCGGAAACGGCCTTCGACGAACATGGAGGAGCGGTGGCCGCCTTCGCTGGCCGGGTCGGCAAACGACCAGAAGGCCTGCACCGTGCCCTGGGCCGTATCGATGACCTGGCTGACGGTGAAGCCCGTTTTCTCGATCCAGTTGAGGAAGTGCAGGCTGTCGCTGACCTGCAGGTAGCTGAGCCGTTCGCAGCCATCGGATACATGGCCCAGGGAATCGACCACATGCCAGACCATCTGGCCTTGCGGCGTGTACCGCACATCAGCCTTGCTGTCGGGGAAGTCGATGACCGCTTCGCGCCCGATCAAGGTGCCGGCGTATTGCATGGACAACATGGACATGGTGTGTTGCTCCTCTGATGCGGGGTTCTGGCCTGACCCGTGATGGCATATTCTCGCGCCGCGCCGCGGGTGTTTGTGGGAGCAGACCGCATGCCTTCGTCGGCAGCGTGGAGCGGGCACAACGGCCAGCAAGGCGCCGGCATTTCGCAGATACTGCGCGTGCTCCTCCACGGATATCCGATCTTGCCCTCCTCCCCGCTTCCCCCCTCATCGGCCGACAGCCCCGCTGCCGGCCTGCGCAGCAGCGCCTTCGTCCCCTTCGTCATGGCGCGCATGCTGTCCATGTTCGCCCAGCAGATGCAGGCGGTGGTCGTGGCCTGGCAGGTGTATGACCTGACGCGCGACCCCATGTCCCTGGCCTACGTGGGACTGGCCCAGTTCCTGCCCATGCTGGCGCTGCTGATTCCGGCAGGCGACCTCAGCGACCGCATGAGCCGCAAGCGCCTGCTGTCGGGCAGCTGGACCGTGGCTGCCCTGTGCTCCCTGCTGCTGCTGTGGCTGTCCTGGCACGAGGGCGCGGCCGCGCACGATGTGCACTGGATCTATGCCGTGCTGGTGCTGTTCGGCTGCAGCCGCGCCTTCACGGGGCCGGCCCTGCAAAGCCTGCTGCCGCAGATCGTGCCGCGCGAGCAGCTGGCCCAGGCGCTGGCCACCAACAGCATGCTGATGCGCACGGCCGCCATTGCGGCGCCTGTGCTGGGCGGAGTGCTCTACGCCTGGGGCGGCGCCGTGCTGACCTATGCGGTCTGCGGCGTCTCCCTGGTGCTGGCCGTGCTGCTGCTGGGCACGGTGCCCGTGCGCTTTGCCGGGGCCATGGCGCCGGCGGGCGGCTCGCTGTGGCAGCGCTTTGGCGAAGGCATCCATTTCATCCGCACGCGCCCCATCATCCTGGGCACGATTTCGCTGGACCTGTTCGCCGTGCTGCTGGGCGGCGTGGTGGCCCTGCTGCCCGTGTATGCGCACGAGGTGCTCAAGGTCGGCCCCGAAGGCCTGGGCCTGCTGCGCTCGTCCATGACCGTGGGCGAGGTGGCCATGGGCCTGTGGCTGTCGGCCCGTCCCATCCAGCGCCATGTGGGCCGCGTGATGTTCGCCGCCGTGGCCATCTTCGGCGTGGCCAACCTGGTGTTTGCGCTGTCGCACTGGTTCTGGCTGTCCATGGCCGCCCTGATGCTGGCCGGCGCGGCCGACATGGTGAGCGTGTACATCCGCTCGGCCCTGGTGCAGTTTTCCACGCCCGACTCCATGCGCGGGCGCGTGAACGCAGTGAACATGCTGTTCATCGGTTCGTCCAACGAACTGGGCGAATTCCGCGCCGGCACCAGCGCCGCCTGGCTGGGCGCCGTGCCGGCTGCCGTGGTAGGCAGCCTGTGCACGCTGGGCGTGGTCGGCAGCTGGATGACCCTGTTCAAGCCGCTGCGCGATGTGGACCGGCTGGAAGACGCGGCCCGCGTGGGCCAGGGCTAGGCTAGAGAAGTGCGGCGCGCAGTTCGGCCGCACTCCTGGGCGACAGCAGGCCGGGCGCCACGTCAAACACGGTCTTGCAGCCTGTCTGCCCCGACTGCTGCAGCCTGTGCACGGCGCGCGCATAGGCCACGAGCACGCTGGCCGTGAATTCGGGATTGCTGTCCAGCTGCAGGCGGTATTCGATGGAGTGGTGCAGCCCCTGCGAGCTGCGGCCGCTGCGGATGACGAATCCGCCATGCGGCATGGCCGCATGGTCACGGGCAAGTTCCTCGGCGCTGATGAAATGCACCGTGGTGTCGTATTCGTCAAAGTAATGCGGCATGCCGACGATGGCCTGGCGCACGCCATCGGCATCGGCCCCCTGCTCCAGCACCACAAAGCACTCGCGCCGGTGGCGCTCGCGCGCAGACAGTTCGGGCCGCACGCCGCTGCGCACGCGCTGCACGGCCTCGTCCACGGGAATGGTGTACTGCACGCCCCCGGCCACGCCGGGAATGCGGCGGATGGCGTCCGAGTGCCCCTGGCTCAGGCCCTTGCCCCAGAAGGTGTAGGTGGCGCCATCGGGCAGCAGGGCCTCGCCCATGAGGCGTTGCAGGGAGAACATGCCCGGGTCCCATCCCGCCGAGATCAGCGCCGTGGTGCCGGCTGCGCGGGCGGCGGCATCCACCCGGTCGAAATGCTCGGGAATGCGCGCATGGGTGTCGAAGCTGTCCACCAGGCTGAAATGCGCGGCCAGCGCGGGCGACTGCTGCGGCAGGTCGTCCTTGGAGCCGCCGCACAGCACCAGCACGTCGATGCCGGCGCGATGGGCCAGCAGGCTGTCCAAGCCGTGCACGGGCGTGCCGGGCTGCAGCGGACACAGCCGGGCCGGATCACGGCGGGTGTAGATGCCGGCCAGCGCCATGTCGGGGTTGCGGGCAATGGCCGCCTCCACGCCACGGCCCAGGTTGCCGTGGCCGACGATGGCGATGCGGATGGGAGCGGTGCTGCGATGGTCCATGCGGTGTGGTGTGGTGTGGTGTGGTGCGTTTGAGAGGGGTTCAGAAACTCCGGTTCACGCTGCGGCGCAGAACCAGGCGCGATCTTGCATCGCCATCACGCCGCCAGTCGTGCAATGGCAGGCAGCACTGCGTTGCCCTGCACGGGGGTAGTGCGCAGTGGAAGTGCACGGGGGTCTGCATGGCGGTGGGCGGACAGCGCCTACACTCACGCCCTCATGTTCCAGCCTTCATCCATCCCCTCCCTGGCCCAGCCGCCAGAGCCCGACGACGCGCCGCTGCACATCCTCTGGCGCGACGAGCATCTGGTGGCGGTCTACAAGCCCGCAGGCTGGCTGGTGCACCGCACGGGACTGGACGCGCACGAGACGCGCTTTGTGCTGCAGACCCTGCGCGACCAATTGGGCTGCCATGTGTACCCCGCGCACCGGCTGGACAAGGGCACCTGCGGCGTGCTGGTCATGGCCTTGCATTCACAGGCCGCCCAGCGGCTGGGCCAGGCCTTTGCCGGGCAGGAAGTGCGCAAGCAATACCTGGCGCTGGTGCGGGGCTGGCTGCCGGATGCGGTGGAGGTGGACCACGCGCTCAGGCCCGACGATGCGCCCGAGGACGCGCCGGCCCAGCCCGCACAGACTTCGCTGCGCTGCCTGGCGCGCCTGGAGTGGCCCGAGGCCTTTGACCCGCGCCACGCGGCCACACGGATTTCACTGGTCGAGGCCCTGCCCGCCACGGGCCGACGCCACCAGATACGCCGCCATCTCAAGCATGTGGCCCATCCCATCATTGGCGACGCCACCCATGGCAAGGGGCCGCTGAACCGCTGGTGGGCCGAGCGGCTGGGCCTGCAGCGGCTGTGGCTGCACGCCCATGCGCTGGAGCTGGCGCACCCGATGACGGGCGAGCCGCTGCGCTTCGAGGCCGACTGGCGGCAACTGGGCCATGTGGCCGATGTGCAGCACTGGCGCGCGCTGTGCGCCCTGCCCGGCTGGCAGGCCTGTGCGGGCCTGCCGGCGACGGCCCGGCCGGATCAGACAGCTTCGGCAGGCGCGCCCGTTTCAGGCTGCTCCATCAGCGGCGCTGCCACGTAGGCGTAGTCGGCCGAGGCATCGGCCTTGAGCACGCCAGACAGCAGCTCCACCAGGCGCTCGTTGCCCATCTTGAAGCCGCAGGCCTGGGCATGGCCACCGCCGCCAAAGCTCTCGGCCAGCGGTATGCAGTTGAACTCCGAGCGCGAGCGCAGGCCGATCTTCACGCCCTTGGTGCTGGCATGCCACATCAGCGCGAAGCTGCCGCTCTGGCGTGCCAGCAGGTCGCCGACCTGGCTGTGGAACATGCCGGGGCAGTTGACCATCAGCCCTTGCATGCCGTTGAAGACCAGGGGCTGGGCCGCCTCGGAAATGTCGGCGCACAGCTTCTGGAATTTTTCGTCCATGGCGCCGCCGCGCGCCATGAAGGCGGCTTCCTGCTCGGGCGTGAAGGCCGCGATCTCGGCCCAGCGCTCGAAGCTGCGCGGCTCCATGTCCAGCGCCGCGAGAAAGCCCGCGCTCTCGGCGAATTCCCACTTCCAGATGTCGCGGTCCTCGATGAAGCGGATCAGGCCGGGCACGGGCTTGTCGGCCTGGAAGAACTCCCAGGCCAGGCGCGCGCCGGACTTGTTCATGTCGAAGTGCACGACGCCGCAGCGGCACTGGTAGCCGCTCAGCTTTTCGGCAGCGCTCTTGTGGTGGTCCAGCACCACGAGCTTGGAAACGCGCGACTCGATCTCGGCCATGAGCTCGGGCTCGAAGGCGAAGTCCAGCACGTAGACGGCGCGGCCGGCCAGCTCGCCCAGGTCGTCGGCCTTCTGGATCTCGCCATGGTCCAGGCCCCGGAATTCAGCCTGCCCGCCGTAGTACAGCCAGGCCGCCAGCGCCGCGCCGTAGCCGTCCGGGCAGCGGCGGCCGTGGTAGAGGATCAGGGGCTGGGGATCGTCATGCTCGGGACGCACGAACAATTGCAGGGGCAGGATGGTGTTTTTCATGATGGGGGCGATTGTCGGTCCTGGCGCCATTCCCCTGCACTTGCTCCAGCGCCCGGGCACCCTGGGCAGCCGGGCATTGCGCGGGCTGCTCGCAAGGAACATAGCGCAAAGCCTGGGCAGGACAAGGCCTATCGCCCCGGCAGGCGCCGCAGGCAAACCCCAGGACCTATCATGTCCGCCTTGTCATTGAATTGCTGCGACCGCCTGCGGACCCGCTGGGCGTGCAGGCCGCCGCGGCCCCTGTATGCGATCCACACCCGACATCACCCCCCATCTCGGCTCCCTGCTGAAGTTCCGCCACGACCTGCATGCCAACCCCGAGTTGCGCTACGAGGAGCACCGCACCGGCGACAAGGTGGCGGCCTACCTGATGGCGCTGGGACTGCAGGTGCATCGCGGGCTGGGCAGGACCGGCGTGGTGGCAAGCATCCACGGCCGGGGGCGCAGCGCCGCCAACCCGGGCCGCAGCATCGGCATACGGGCCGACATGGATGCGCTGCCGGTGACGGAGCTCAACGCCTTCGGCCACGCCAGCCAGAACCCGGGCTGCATGCATGCCTGCGGCCACGACGGCCACACGACCATGCTGCTGGGCGCGGCCACGCTGCTGGCGCAGCAGCCGGATTTCGATGGATCGGTGCACCTGATCTTCCAGCCCGCCGAGGAAGGCGGCGCAGGCGCCAAGGCCATGATGGAGGACGGCCTGTTCGACCGCTTCCCCTGCGAGGCCGTGTTCGCGCTGCACAACTGGCCTGCCCTGCCCGCCGGCGAGATGGCGGTGCGCGTGGGGCCCATCATGGCCTCCACGCTGCGCTTCGAGATCCGCGTGCACGGCAAGGGCGGCCACGCTGCCATGCCCCACACCACGCTGGACCCGATTCCCGTGGCCTGCGCCATCGTCGGCCAGTTGCAGACCCTGGTGTCGCGCAGCACCGATCCGCTGGACAGCGCCGTGCTCACCGTGGGCAAGATCACCAGCGGCACAGTGGAGAACATCATTCCCGACGAGGCCAGCATCTTCGGCACGGTGCGCGCCCTCAGGACCGAGACGCAGCAGATGTTCATCGAAGGCATGCAGCGCATCAGCGAGCATGTGGCAGCTGCCCATCTGTGCCGCGCCGAGTTCATTCTCAAGCCCGGCTATCCCAACACCACCAACCACGCGCCCGAGGCCCGCTTCATGGCCGAGGTGATGCGCGAGGCGGTGGGCGAGGACCGCACCCACGCCGACATCCTGCCGGCCATGACGGCCGAGGACTTCGGCTTCATGCTGGAGGCCGTGCCCGGCGCCTATGGCTGGATAGGCAACGGCCCCGCCACGGGCGAGCCCGGCGTGGGCCTGCACAACCCCGGCTACGACTTCAACGACGACAACCTGGGGCGCGGCGCACGTTTCTGGGACCTGCTGGCGCGCCGCTGGCTGGAACAGTCCAGGACCTGAACGCCGTCACACGCAGGCCCTTGCGCTGGCCCTCACGCCGGCTTTCACACGCCGGCAGGCGCCCCCAGCTGCAGATCCACCCACTCGACCGCCGGCAGGGGCCGGCCGTAGTGGTAGCCCTGGAACAGCACGTCCTGATTCCAGGCCCGCAGCGTGCCGGCCTGCTCTTCGGTCTCCACTCCTTCGGCCACCACGCGCAGGCGCAGGCGTCTGGCCAGGAGCAGGATGGCCTCGACCATGGCGGCATTGCCCGGCGAGGTATGGCAGTCCTGCACAAAGGACTTGTCGATCTTGAGTTCACGGAACGGCAGCCGCTGCAGATAGGCCAGCGATGAATAGCCGGTGCCGAAGTCGTCCAGCCCCATCTCCACGCCCAGCAGCTGCAGCTCGGCCATGCGCTCGCGCGCCTCTTCCACATCGCGCATGACCACGCTTTCGGTGACCTCCAGCGTGAGGCGGCGCGGGTCGGCCCCGGTTGCGGCCAGGGTGCGCTTGAGCTTGTCCACCACGTCGGGCTGGCGGAACTGTCGCCAGCTGACGTTGACCGACAGCCGCCAGCCCTGCTGCACGAACTCGGGCCGCACCAGCATGCGGCAGGCCTGCTCCAGCATCCAGTCGCCCAGTTGCACGATCAGGTCAGATTCCTCGGCCACGGGAATGAAATCACCGGGCTCGACCATGCCCAGGCGCGGATGGTTCCAGCGCACCAGCACCTCCGCGCCCACACAGCGCCCCATGTGGTCCACCTGGGACTGCAGATAGGGCTGCAGCTCGCCGGCAGGAATGGCGCGGCGCAAGTCCTTTTCGATGCGAAAGCGCTTGCCCACGGCCTCGGCCATGTCGGGCTGGAAGATGACGACCTGGCCCAGCCCGGCCTGCTTGGCCTGGTGCAGGGCCACGCCCGCGCGGCGCAGCACATCGTGGCCACCGCTGTCGGTGCGCGAGGCGGCAAAGCTGGCCGCGCCAATGCTGCAGCTGGCCTGCACTTCCTCGCCGGTTTCCTCCAGCCACAGCGGCCGCTCCAGCGCGTCCTGCAGCACCTGGGCCAGGGCGCGCATGTGCTGATCGACCTCGGCCGCCTCCTGGCCGGCCTTCTCCAGCAGCACGGCGAATTCATCGGCGCCCATGCGGGCCAGCAGCACGCCGTCGGGCAGGGCATCGGCCAGGCGCAGCGCCAGCGCGCCCAGCAGCGCATCGCCACGCACCGTGCCGCGCACATCGTTGAAGGCCGTGAAGCGGTCCATGTCCAGCAGCAGCAGGCCGTGGCGCGGCTCGCCGCCCTTGCCGCCCTCGCGGAATTCACGCGCCAGCGCACGCAGGCGCTGGGTCAGCGACAGGCGGTTGGGCAGGCCGGTGAGCGCGTCGAAATGCGCCAGTGCATGGATCTGGCGTTCTGCGCGCATGCGCTCGGACAGGTCCTGCTTGAGCTCCACATAGTTGACGATGCTGCCGTCCGAGGCGCGTATGGGCGCCACCAGCACGGCCTCGGGCAGGTCCTCGCCCTGGCGCGTGCGGTTGGTCATCTGGCCGCGCCACAGCGCGCCCCGGCCCAGCTGGTGCAAGGCCTCTTCCCAGGCCGGCGCGTCCAGGCCCATGGTGGAGTAGCGGTGCGTGGGCTGGCCCAGGACCTCGTTGCGCGCAAAGCCGGTGCGCTGCAAAAAGGCCTCGTTCACGTAGACGATGTTCTGGTGCACGTCGGTGATGACGATGCTTTCGGGGTTCTGCTCCACGGCGCGGTAGAACTTGCGCAGATCGTCCTGGTGCTGCTCCAGCGAGCCCAGCGTGTCCTGCAGTTCCTGGGCACGGCGGATCAGGCTGCGCCTTGCCATCAGCGTGACCGTGCCCGTCAGCCCCAGCATGCCCACGAAGTACAGCATGGAGAACACGGGCGAGGTCTCGCGCTGGCCTATCCAGTCAACGCCCTCGCGGCCCGCCACCCAGAACGCGGCCATGGCCAGCACGGACAGCACCAGCATGGCCAGCGTGGTGCGCACGCCCAGCACCCAGGCGCACATGACGAGCAAGGCCGGAAAGGCCAGCACCGAGCTGCTTTGCACGCCGCCCGTGGCAGCCACCACGGTCACGGCTGCCACCCAGGTGCCCCAGACCAGAAGATTGGAGGCCAGCTTCCAGTGCCGGCGCCAGCCCAGCAGCACGGCGCCGAAGCTCACGCCGGCGGCAACCAGGTTCAGCCGCACGCTGGGCCAGGGAACGGGGTCCTGCGTCAGAAGCGCCATGGCCAGGAGCACGGTGAGGCTGGTGATCCATAGGCTGCCGACCAGAACGACCCGGCGCAGGGACAAATGGATTTCCGCCTCGACTCGATGACGCCGCATGAAAAAGCCCCAACAGAGAAAGAACACTCAACATGCTAGCGGTCGGCGCCGCCTGCGGCTGTGGTGGTTGTGCCACCGCCCCGGTCGGACGCCCTCTTGCACCAAACGGGGTATGCCGGCGCCGGCCGGCGGTGCCTCAGGGCGCGCTTTTGCGCTCGCGCGGGGGGCGCTTGCGCGCCTTGCTGGCGTCCTTGCGGGCCTGGCGCTCGGCATCGCGTTCCTGGCCCACGGCCAGCCACTGCGCGTATTCGCCGGGCGTCTCCAGCGTGATGCGGCCCAGGATTGCTCCGCGGAAATCCGTGAGCACCAGCTCGGCAGCTTTTTGCAGATTGACACGTCCGCCGCTCATCATGGCGCCGCGGCGCCGGCCGATGGCGTCCAGCAGCTCGTCGTCGTGCAGGGCGGCAATGCGTTCGTTGTCCAGGCCCAGCTTGTAGCGCGCCTCCAGCAGGTCCGCGTAGTTCTTCTGCAGATAGCCCAGCAGCTCCAGCGCCACCAGTTCCTCGTCATAGGCGTTGCGGCCCACGGCGCCGCTGGCGGCCAGGTTGTAGCCGCTTTGCTCGACGATGATGCGCGGCCACAGCATGCCGGGCGTGTCCCAGAGGTAGAAGTCGTCGGCCAGCACGATGCGCTGCTCCAGCTTGGTGATGCCGGCCTCGTCCCCCGTCTTGGCCTGCCGCTTGCCGCTCATGGAGTTGATCAGCGTGGACTTGCCCACGTTGGGAATGCCGCAGATCAGCACGCGCATGGGCTTGGCCATGCCGCCACGGTTGGGGGCCAGCAGCTTGCAGGCCTCGATCAGCCGGCGCGTGGGTGCGGGCTCGGAAGCGTCCAGCGCAATGGCGCGCGTGTCGCTCTGGGCGTTGTACCAGTCCAGCCACAGCGGCGTGCGCGCGGCATCGGCCAGGTCCTGCTTGTTGAGCACCTGCAGGCGCGGCTTGTGGCCCGTCAGCTCCTGCAGCAGCGGGTTGCTGCTTGACCCCGGCAGGCGCGCATCCAGCACTTCGATGACCACATCGATTTCCTTGACGCGCTCGGTGATCACCTTGCGCGTGAGATTCATGTGACCGGGGAACCACTGTATGGCCATGGGATTACTTTCTGGGAAACGGGGGAACTGGCAGGGGCGCAAGGATAATTCATGGCTTGCGCAGACAGGCTGGAACAGCGCGCTGCGCCCCAGCGCAAACCGCAGGCTTCATTCTTTCTTGCGCAAGCCGCAATTGTCCCCCGCTTTTACGCCCCGCCTCACTGCCTATGTCCTTGCCCGATACCCCCTCTTCCCGCTCCGCCTCGCGCAAGGCCGACATCGAACTGTTGATCAAGGGAGTGACCTGCGCCGTGATCGGCCTGGTGATTCTGCTGGCGCCGCAGTTCATGGCACCCGGGGGCATCGTGCAGATGATGGCCCAGTCGTACCTGGTCGGCTGGTTCGCCCTGCTGCTGGGCACGGCCTTCATCGTGCTGTTTGCGGTGCGCCGCAGCAAGGCGCGGCGCTGAGCATGGTGCAGGGCCCGCTGGAGCAGGCGCTGTCGCAGATCGGGCTTTGGCAGCAGCGCGCCCAGGCTGCAGGCATTGCGCTGCGCCCGGCGCCGCCCCAACCCACCAGTTGCTGCGGCCGCGGCTGCAACGGCTGCGTCTGGGAAGGCTTCTACGACGCCGTGCTGTTCTGGTGCGAGGATGCAGGCCAGGCCCTGAGCGGCGGACCTGGCTGAGGCACGGTCAGCGCAGGTTCTCGGGCGACATGTAGCGCAGGCGCCATTCCTCGAAGGACAGCGTGTCTGCGGCCTCGATGTCGCGCTGGTCCTGCACGGACTGCGCCGACCATTGCTCGAAGCGCTGCTGCTGCGCCTGGCTCCAGGGCAGGGCCAGCAGCGAATCGCGGGCCTGCTCGGAACGGGCCAGCGTGAAGCGCGAGAAGCTGTTGCCGTACTCGCCCGTCAGCTCGCCCAGCACATGGGCCGACGGTGTGCGCTCCGGGTGCTCCAGGCGTTCCAGCGCCTGGGCCAGCGCGGCACTGTAGTCGTGCGTGCCGTGCGTGCTGTCCAGCGCCTGGGCATAGGGGCGGCACTGGTCCAGCACTTCATGGGCCCAGTCGCGCAGCGGCACCTCGCGGCCCGCGCGCACCAGTTGCAGGCCGGGCTCGCGGCCACGCTCGGCGGTCAGGTGCTGGTTGTGCTTGAGTTCGGCGATCTCGGCCGGCGTATCGGGCGGGCTGTCGGCATTCAGGCAGTGCAGCAGGAACACGTCCAGCATGCGCATGGTGGGGGCGGCAATGCCCACATCCTCGAAGGGATCGAGGTCCATCAGGCGCACTTCCACATACTCCACGCCGCGCTCGCGCAGGGCATGCAGCGGGCGCTCGCCACGGCTGACGGTGCGCTTGGGGCGGATGGTGCCGTAGAACTCGTTCTCGATCTGCAGCAGACCCGTGCCCAGCTGGTTGTAGTCGCCGCCCGGATTGCGCACGCCCAGCATCTCGTAGGCCGGGTAGGGATGGGTCAGCGCCTCATGCAGCGAATTCGCATAGCCTTCCAGGCCGTTGTAGCTGACGTTGATGCTGGCCTGCGCATCGCTCTGGTAGCCCAGGCGGCCCATGCGCAGCGAGGTGGCATGGGGCAGGTACAGCGCCTGGCCCGTATTGCCCAGCGGCTTCAGGCCATGCTCGCGCCCCTCGACGAAACAGGGACACAGCGCGGGCGATGCGCCGTACAGGTACAGCAGCACGAAGGCATGGCGCCGGAAGTTGCGGATCAGCGAGAAATACTGGTCGCTGGTCACGCCGGGCAGCGACCAGTTGTAGTGGATGCCCGAGATGGTCTGCATGCGCCGGCCATAGCGATGGCCCAGGCCCATGCGGTACACGCTCTTGGATCGGCCCGAATGCGAGGAGCCATATCGCGCCAGCGGAATCGTCTCGTCCGTGGGCAGCTGGCAGGGCATGCTGGACGACCACAGCATCTCGCCGCCCGCATCGCGCAGGCTGCGCAGCACGAACTGGTGGATCTGCACCAGCTCGTCCAGGCATTCCTGCACGCCCAGGCGCGCGCCCGTGATCAGCTCGATCTGCGATTCGCTGTAGTCGGTGGTGATGTGCGGATGCGTGAGCGCCGAGCCCAGTGCCAGGGGATGCGGCGTCAGCGCCAGGCTGCCGGAAGGCAGCACGCGCAGGCCCTCCTTTTCTATGCCACGGCGTATGCCCTTGAGCCGCTGGGGATCGGGAACCGCCATGGATGCCTGCGATGTTTTCATTCTTGTTTACCGATTCGTTGATGGGCACCGGCCCACACGGAAACCACCAGGATTCCCGGCGGACCCGACCCGGACGCCGAATGATAGAGAAACGGCAGGAAACGCGATGGCGCCTGTCCGCTTAACCACGCGTTTTGGCCTGTTGCCCCGCATGGCACCGCCGCGAGCGAAAGGAATATGTCAGAGTTTCGCCCTCCCGGCCGGCCCTGCCTTGACGCCGGGCAAGGGCAGGCCGGCCAGCGGTGAAATCACTTGCCGGCCCCCGCTTCATCAACGGGCAGCGGCCATGGCCTTGCCCACTTCCAGCGTACCCTGCGCGGCGCCGCTGGCGGGCACCTGTTCGCCGCTGCGGTCCAGCACCTGGGCCAGTTGCGCAGCCAGCTGCTCCGGCACCTGATCGCCCTGGCCCAGATACACGCCTTCGGTCAGCGTGATGAAGGCCGCCTCGAAGCCGCCCGCGCCTGCGCACAGCGTGGTACGTGTGGGCGCACTTTCGTGGGCCAGCACCAGCATGGCGGGCACCACGGCCTCGGGCTTGAGGGCGGCCAGCACGGCCTCGGGCATCAGGCCTTCGGTCATGCGTGTGGCCGCCGTGGGGGCCAGCGCATTCACGTGGATGCCGTGCTTGGCGCCTTCGATCGCCAGCGTCTGCATGAGGCCGACCTGGGCCAGCTTGGCCGCGCCGTAGTTGGCCTGGCCGAAGTTGCCGTACAGGCCCGTGGACGAGGTGGTCATCACGATGCGCCCATAGTTCTGCGCCTGCATGTGCGGCCACACGGCCTTGCAGCAATGCGCGGCGCCCATCAGGTGCACTTCCACCACCAGGCGGAAATCATCCATGTCCATCTTGGCGAAGCTCTTGTCGCGCAGGATGCCGGCGTTATTGACCAGGATGTCCACGCGGCCCCAGGCATCGACGGCCTACTGCACCATGGCCTGCACGGCCGCGAAATCGGTGACCGATGCGCCGTTGGCCAGCGCCTGGCCGCCCGCCGCGCGGATCTCGTCCACCACGGCCTGGGCCGCCGTGGCCGAGCCGCCGCTGCCATCGACCGCGCCGCCCAGATCATTGACCAGCACCTTGGCGCCGCGCGCCGCCAGCGCCAGCGCATGCAGACGCCCCAGGCCGCCGCCGGCCCCCGTCACGATGGCCACGCGGCCTTCAAACTCAATCGCCATGGAGATGCTCCCTTTGTTGCATTGGATGCCGGCTCCGCCCGCCGGATGGCAAGGCGCCGGTCACCCAGCAATGTAGACGGACGCCGCCTTCATTCCGGTTGCCCAAGCGACTGCGGCAGGCCCGCCAGCCTTGTCCCCACCATTGCGTGACAAGCCTGTGGACAACCATGTGCTGGCTCGGGACTGGTGACCCAAGCGGTTGTTTTGAATGGATTTTTTTCTTTTGCCTATTTTTTAATCAAATCCACAAGTCGTCTGCCCGACTTATCCCGTCTCACCCTGAACAATCTTGTGAACAACTTTCACAGCAGGCGGGATAAGCAACATAAGCCATTGATTCAAAAGGAAAACATGCAACATGCTTAAAAAACAGGCAGAAGACCCCGGATTTTCGGGCCGCGTCCCGCTTATCCACCGCGCAACCCGCATGTACGCATTTACCCCCATTCGGACTGGACAAGCATGTGGACAAGCGGCTGCAACGGCCTGATTTCGCGGTTAAGTCATTGATTTGAAATACAAGCCCTGCGATTGATTAAAAAACAGGCAAACGGCGCAATTCCGGACCTGTGCCGACCTGCTCCGTATCGCATACAAATGCAGGCTCGGCAGATCCCATCCAAAGCAGACGCCCATGAGCCAGGACTCCCCCGCCTCCTCCCCTTTTTCCCCGCCCTTCTTCACCGCCCGCCTCACGCCCAGCGGCCTGCAGGTCGATGCCTGGGCCGACCAGCCGCTGCTGCATTCGCTGGAGCAGGGTGGCGTGGACTGGCCCAGTTCCTGCCGCAACGGCACCTGCCGCACCTGCATCGGGCAGTTGGTCTCGGGCAGCGTGCGCTACGAGATCGAATGGCCGGGCGTGACGCGCGAGGAGCGGGCTGAGGGCTGCGTGCTGCCCTGCATCGCCTATCCCGAAGGCGATGTGGTGCTGCAGGACCTAGGCCCCTGAATCCGGCCAAAGCCCGCGCCGCCTGCGGCCGATGGCCGCTGGAATAGAATGTGCGCTTTCGCAAGGTCATTCCGGGTCATGCCGATTGCCGACAGCGGCTGCGCCGCGCCACACGTTCTTTGGAAGCCCACTTCTGACGCCTGCCAGGCCGAGGGAGCCGGCGCGTGTGCCGCGCCCCGTCCGCACGACCCGGCTCCTCCAGAAGGCACTCCATGAACAACTCCACGTCCCCCGTGCCCATCTCGCCGGTGGAAGACATCATTGCCGACATGCGCGCGGGCCGCATGGTCATCCTCGTCGATGAGGAAGACCGCGAGAACGAAGGCGACCTGGTGCTGGCCGCCGACCATGTCACCCCCGAGGCGATCAACTTCATGGCACGCTTCGGCCGCGGCCTGATCTGCCTGACGCTCACGCGCGAGCGCTGCGAATACCTGAAGCTGCCGCCCATGGCCGCGCGCAACGGCACCGTGTACAGCACGGCCTTCACCGTCTCCATCGAAGCGGCCGAGGGCGTGACCACCGGCATCTCCGCCGCCGACCGCGCGCGCACCGTGCAGGCCGCCGTGGCCAAGGACTCCAAGCCCACGGATCTGGTCCAGCCCGGCCATATCTTCCCGCTGCAGGCCGTCGACGGCGGCGTGCTCATGCGCGCCGGCCATACCGAGGCCGGCTGCGACTTCGCCGCCCTGGCCGGCTGCAGCCCCGCCGCCGTGATCTGCGAGATCATGAAGGACGACGGCACCATGGCCCGCCTGCCCGACCTGCAGCTGTTCGCTGCCGAGCACGGCCTGAAGATCGGCACCATTGCCGACCTGATCCAGTACCGCAGCCGCAACGAATCCCTGCTCAGCAAGGTCGGCACGCGCCCGCTGCAGACGGCGCATGGCGAGTTCATCGCCCATGCCTTCCGCGACCTGCCCAGCCAATCCGTGCACCTGGCCCTGGTCAAGGGCCAGTGGGAAGCCGACACTCCCGTGCCCGTGCGCGTGCATGAGCCGCTGTCCGTGCTGGACGCGCTGGAGACCGGCCGCACCCTGCACTCCTGGAGCCTGGACTCCAGCCTCGAATACATCGCCCGCCAGGGCCACGGCGTGGCCGTGCTGCTCAACTGCGGCGAGACCGGCGACCAGCTGATGGCCCAGTTCGACGGCAGCGCCCGTGCCGCCCAGGCTCCCGAGCGCGGCCGCATGGACCTGCGCACCTATGGCGTGGGCGCGCAGATCCTGCGCGAATGCGGCGTGCAGCGCATGCAGCTCATGGGCCAGCCGCGCCGCCTGCCCAGCATGGCCGGCTACGGCCTCGAAATCAGCGGCTACATCCCCAAGGAATAAGAAATGTTGAACGCAGAAAAGGGCCAGGCCCAGAACCTCGACGGCGCGCAGCTGCGCGTCGGCATCGTCCAGGCCCGCTTCAATGAAAGCATCACCAACAGCCTGACCCAGGCCTGCCGCGAAGAGCTGCTGGCCCTGGGTGTGCAGGCCGGAAACATCGACCACGTCACCGTGCCCGGCGCCCTGGAAGTGCCCGTGGCGCTGCAGGCGATGGCCGAGTCCGACCGGTACGACGCCCTGGTGGCGCTGGGCTGCATCATCCGTGGGGAGACATACCACTTCGAGCTGGTGGCCAACGAATCGGGCGCGGGTGTCACGCGCCTGGCCCTGGACTACCAGCTGCCGATCGCCAACGCGATCATCACCACCGAGAACACGGAGCAGGCTATCGCGCGCCAGACCGAAAAGGGACGCGACGCGGCCCGGGTCGCCGTGGAGATGGCCAACCTGCTCCAAACCATAGCCCGAACATGAGCGACGAACAATCCACACCGGCCTCGGGCCGCCCTCCCCGCCAAAGCCGCGGCGGCCTGACCAGCACCGGCGCGCGCAAGGCCGCCTCCAAGTCCAACCGCAGCCGTGCGCGTGAATTCGCGCTGCAGGCGCTGTACCAGCACCTGGTGGGCGGCAACGACGTGGAGGCCATCGACCGCTTCACGCGCGACCTGTCCGGCTTTCACAAGGCCGACTCGGTGCACTACGACGCGCTGCTGCGCGGCTGCATCAACTCCCAGGTGGACCTGGACGCGCTGATCGCCCCCAAGCTGGACCGCACCATGGCCGAGATCTCGCCCATCGAGCACGCCAGCATGTGGATCGGCGTGTATGAATTCCAGCACTGCCCCGACGTGCCCTGGCGCGTGGTGCTCAACGAGTGCATCGAGCTGGCCAAGGAATTCGGCGGCACCGACGGCCACAAATACGTGAACGCCGTGCTCAACGGCCTGGCGCCCACGCTGCGCGCGGCCGAAGTCGAGCATGACCGTGCGGGCAAGGGCTCCGCGCCCGCGCAGCCCGCCGCCAAGGCAGACACAGCCACCGACGCGGCAGCAGATGCCGCCACGGACGCAGCAGCAGACGACGCTGCCGACCAGGCCGCCGGCTGACGCCGCGCCTCGGGTCTTCGGGGCACAGGCCCCGCCGCATCCGGCCATCCATGGCCCGCCCGCGCCTGCCGGGCGCGGGCGCCTCTTCCAGGATTTCACCCGTCATGAAGTTTTCGACCCGCGCCGACCGCATTGAGCCCTTTTACGTGATGGAGATCGCCAAGGCGGCGCAGGAGATGGCGCGCGGCTGCGCGGACAGCGACACGCCGATGATCTTCCTGAACATCGGCGAGCCCGACTTCACCGCGCCCCCGCTGGTGCAGGAGGCCGCAGCGCGCGCCGTGCAGGACGGCGCCACGCAGTACACGCCGGCCCTGGGCCTGCCCCAGCTGCGCGAGCGCATCAGCCACTGGTATGCGCAGCGCTTCGGCGTGGATGTGCCGGCGCGGCGCATCGTGGTCACGGCCGGCGCCTCGGCCGCGCTGCAGCTGGCCTGCCTGGCGACCATCGACGCGGGCGACGAAATCCTCATGCCCGACCCCAGCTATCCCTGCAACCGCCACTTCGTGAGCGCAGCCGAAGGCCGGGCCGTGATGGTGCCGACCACGGCGGCCGAGCGCTACCAGCTGAGCGCCGACAAGGTCGAGGCCGCCTGGAACGAGCACACGCGCGGCGTGCTGCTGGCCTCGCCCTCCAATCCCACGGGCACCTCGATTGCGCCGGCCGAGCTGCGCCGCATCCTCGACGTGGTGCGCGCCCGGGGCGGGCTGACCATCATCGACGAGATCTACCTGGGCCTGTCGCATGACGACGCCTTCGGCCAGACCGCGCTGGCGCTGGGCGAGGACGTGATCAGCATCAACAGCTTCAGCAAGTACTTCAACATGACGGGCTGGCGCCTGGGCTGGATGGTGGTACCCGAGGCCATGGTGCCCGTGGTCGAGCGCGTGGCGCAGAACCTCTTCATCTGCGCCAGCACCGTCTCGCAGCGCGCCGCCCTGGCCTGCTTCGAGCCCGAGTCCATTGCCGAGTACGAACGCCGCCGCGCCGAATTCAAGGCCCGGCGCGACTTCTTCATCCCTGCGCTGGAGGCCCTGGGCCTGCCCGTGCCCGTGCGGCCCGACGGCGCCTTCTACGCCTGGGCCGACTGCCGTGCCGCTGCCGCCAAGCTTGGCGTCCAGGGCAGCTGGGACTTTGCCTACGCCGTCATGGAGCGCGCCCACCTGGCCATCACGCCGGGCCGCGACTTCGGCACGTTCGAGACCGCCGACTTCGTGCGCTTTTCCACGGCCAACTCCATGGAACAGCTGCAGGAGGCCGTGCGCCGCCTGCAGCGCCTGCTGGCCTGAGGGCCGCCGCACATGGCCTTCGAATTTCCCATCCGCGTCTACTGGGAGGACACCGATGCCGGCGGCATCGTGTTCTACGCCAACTATCTGAAGTTCTTCGAGCGTGCCCGCACCGAGTGGCTGCGCGCCCTGGGCATAGGCCAGCAGCAGTTGCGGGAACAAACGGGCGGCATGTTTGTCGTAACCCAGGCCCAGCTGCAATACCTGCGGGCGGCCCGGCTCGATGACCAACTCCTTGTTACCGCCGAGCTGCAAAGCAGCGGGCGCGCTTCGCTGACAATACGGCAGCAGGCGCTGCTGGCATCCGCCGGCGATGGCAATGCGCCGCCGCCCCTGTTGTGCGAAGGCACGATCCGCATTGGATGGGTGGATGGCTCGACCATGCGCCCCGCAAGAATTCCGAACCGCATCCTGGAGCAACTCTCATGAACTCCCATGACATGTCCATACTCAGCCTCGTGCTGCAGGCCAGCTGGGTCGTGCAGCTGGTCATGCTGATCCTCGTGGGCGCCTCGGTGGCCAGCTGGGCCACCATCTTCCGCAAGTCGCAGACCTTGAAGCGCGTGCGCTCGCTCAACGACGGCTTCGAGCAGGACTTCTGGTCGGGCACCAGCCTCAACGATCTCTACGCCTCGGCCGCTCACCATGCCAAACAGGGCGGTCCCATGGAACGCATCTTCGCCAGCGGCATGCGCGAGTACCAGAAGCTGCGCGAGCGCCGCATCGCCGACGTGAACCAGTTGATGGACGGCACCCGCCGCGCCATGCGCGCCAGCTTCCAGCGCGAGATGGACGAGGTCGAGTCGGGCCTGTCCTTCCTGGGCACCGTGGGTTCGGTCTCTCCCTACATCGGCCTGTTCGGCACCGTCTGGGGCGTGATGCACGCCTTCACCGGCTTTGCCAACATGGAGCAGATCACGCTGGCCACCGTGGCCCCCGGCATTGCCGAGGCGCTGGTGGCCACGGCCATGGGCCTGTTCGCCGCCATCCCGGCCGTCACGGCCTACAACCGCTATGCCCACCAGATCGACCGCGTGGCCAGCCAGCAGGAAACCTTCATCGAAGAGTTCTCCAACATCCTGCAGCGCAACGTGGGTGCGACCGGCTCCAGCACCCCGTCCGGCCATTGAAGTCGCTCAAAGCCAGCAAGGAGTGAGCACATGCCCGCAGTAGCCTCGCGCGGCGGCCGCAGCCGCCGCACCGTCAACGAGATCAACATGGTGCCCTTCATCGACGTGATGCTGGTGCTGCTCATCATCTTCATGGTGACGGCCCCCATGCTCACGCCGGGCTCCATCAACGTGCCCAGCGCCGGCAAGGCCGCGCGCACGCCCCCGAAGCGCGCCGACGTGATGATCGACAAGGACGGCGGCATCCGCATCAAGGCCGGCAGCACCGACAAGACCGTCACGCTCAAGGAGCTGGGCGCAGCCGCCAGGAGCTGGCAGGACCAGCAAAGCGACGACAGCGCCGTGCTGATTTCGGCGGACAAGAAGCTGCCCTTCGAGACCGTGATGGCCGCCATGTCCGAGCTTCAGGCGGCCGGCGTCAAGCGCGTGGCCTTCGGCGTCAAGTCCTCCCAGTAAGCAGCGCCGCCCGCCTTCGATCCCATGCCCAACCTGCAAGACCACGACCAGTTCGCACCGCCGCGCACGCGCGGCCGCACGCGCTCGTGGGCCCTGGCCGTGGCCGCGCACGGGCTGCTTGTGGCCGCCATGCTGTGGACCGTGCGCCCCCCGAAGCAGGCCGACGAGCCCATGGTCGAGGCCGAGTTCTGGTCCACGGCCGCACCCGCTCCCGCCCTGCCCGTGCCTGCGCCACCGCCGCCACCTGCACCCGAGCCTGTTCCCCAGCCGCCACCGCCGCCGCCCGCGCCCGTGATTGCACCGCCCCCACCTCCCAAGCCGCAGGCGGTGGACGACGACCGCGAGGCCGAGATCGCGCTGGAGAAGAAGCGCAAGATCGAGCAGCAAAAGAAGGAGCGCGCCGAACAGGCCGCCCGTGAGCAGCGCGAGAAGGAACGCCAGGAGCGCCTGGACAAGGAAAAGGCCGACAAGGCGGCCAAGGACAAGGCCGAGCGCGAGAAGGCGGAAAGAGCCGAGAAGGACCGCCGCGACAAGCTCGAGCAGCAGAAAAAGGACAAGGCCGAGCAGGACCGCAAGGACCGCCTGGAGCAGCAAAAGAAGGACAAGGCCGAAAAGGAAAAGGCGGACAAGGAAAAAGCCGCCAAGGACAAGGCCGAGCGCGAGAAAGCCGAGAAAGCCGACAAGGAAAAGGCCGCCAAGGCCGAAGCCGAGAAGAAGGCCGCCGAGGACAAGCGCAAGAAGGAACAGGCCGCCAAGGAAGCCCGCGAGGCCAAGGAAGCCGAGGCACGCCGCCTGGAGAACATCCGCCGCATGCAGGGCCTGGCCGGCAGCGGCGGCTCGGCCGGCGAAGGCGCCGGTGGCAGCAAAAGCGGTGGCTCGGGCAGCTCGGCCGGAGGCCCCTCGGCCGGCTATGGCGCCAAGGTGGCCGCGCGCGTCAAGCCCAACATCGTCTACCCGGACGCCATCAGCGGCAATCCGCGGGCCGAGGTGCGCGTGCGCACCGCGCCCGATGGCACCATCACCGGCGCCACCATCGCCAAGTCCAGCGGCAACAAGGCCTGGGACGATGCCGTCATCCGCGCGCTGCAAAAGACCGAGACGCTGCCGCGCGACATCGATGGCCGCGTGCCTTCGGACCTGGTCATCGGATTCCGCCCGCAGGACTGAACGGGCACAGGCCCTTCATCAAAAAGCCCCGCCGGTACATGCCTGCGGGGCTTTTTCCATCTTGCGTTGTATGCAATCCGCCACGCGCCTGCGACTTCGCTTGCGGCACCGGCCGCTTGTCCCTAGCATCCCCGTCTTTGCCGCATTCGCGGCACCCGTCCACCATCGCAAAGGAGAGAACCCATGTCCCATTCGACACATCCCTTTGCAGTCGTGCACGCTTGAAGCCCTAGCGCCTCCAGGCCACGCTGCAGACCTGATTCCCGGCCCCGCAAGAGGCCCGGCTTTCGGCTGCGCGTGCGCTTTTCCTGATGCCTATCCATCGAGCTTGCGGCGACTGCCCATTGCGCATTCCGCATCTGCCGGAATGTGCCCCAAGCACTCGATCGAAAGCCATTCATGGGCAATTCCCTTTCGGACACCTACATTGAGGTGTTCGCCAACCGCGGCGTCTGGATTGAAGACGCCGCCATCCAACAACTTCAAACAACGGCCCGCAACCTGGCCGGCATGCGCGCCGCCGTGGGCCTGCCCGACCTGCACCCGGGCCGGGGCTACCCGGTAGGGGCGGCCTTCTTTTCCGTGGGCCGCTTCTACCCGGCCCTGGTCGGCGGCGACATCGGCTGCGGCATGTCGCTGTACAGCACGGAGCTGGCAGCGCACAAGACCTCGGCCCCCAAGCTGGAAAAGGCGGTGGGCAACATCGACGGCCCCCTGCCCCAGGAACTGCTGGACGCCGTGGACATGCAGCAGCTGGAGCACATCGCCCAGGCCAGCGGCGTGGCCGACCTGGCGTATCTGCAGGACAGCCTGGGCACCATTGGTGGCGGCAACCACTTTGCCGAACTGCAGGTGGTGGACACGCTGTACGAGGACGGCGCGCTCGACAGGAAACGCGTGCACCTCATGGTGCACAGCGGCTCGCGCGGGCTGGGCGGCGCCATCCTGCGCGCCCATGTGGAGGCCTTCAGCCACGACGGCCTGGCCGCCAGCAGCGATGACGCCACGCAGTACCTGCGCCAGCACGCGGCCGCCATCGCCTTCGCCCAACTGAACCGCGCCAGCATTGCGGCACGCCTGCTGCGCGCCCTGCGCACGCGCGGCCAGGCCCTGCTGGACATCACCCACAACCACGTGATCGCCCACCACTGGCGCGGCGAGGATGGCTTTTTGCACCGCAAGGGCGCCACGCCGGCCGACCAGGGTCTGGTGGTGATCCCGGGTTCGCGCGGCGACTACAGCTATCTTGTGCGGCCCGTAGCCGGGCGTGACGAGGCACTGCACTCGCTGGCACACGGCGCAGGCCGCAAGTGGGCACGCACCGATTGCATGGGCCGCCTGCGCCAGCGCTTCACGCTGGACGAACTGCTGCGCACAAAATTCGGCAGCGCCGTGGTCTGCGCCGACCGCGAACTGGTCTACGAGGAGGCCCCCCAGGCCTACAAGGACGTGGACTCCGTCGTCGCCAGCCTGCAGGAAGCAGGCCTGGTGCAACTGGTGGCGAGGCTGCGCCCCCTGCTGACCTACAAGAAGGGAGCCATGCAATGCTGCTGATCCAGCTGACCGCATCCCACGGCCCCGCCGAGTGCGAGCATGCCGTGCGCCTGACCCTGCACGAGCTGCTGCGCGACTGCGCCGCCAGCGGCATCGCAGTGGACGTGCTGGAGGAAACGCCCACGCCAGCCGGCTACAAGTCCGTGCTGCTGCGCTGCGAGGGCGACACCGGCCTGCTTCACGGCACGCTGGGCGCCTGGCTGGGCACCATCCAGTGGGTCTTCGACAGTCCCCTGCGGCCCCACCACCTGCGCAGGAACTGGTTTGTCGCCGTGCAGAAGTGCGAGCCGCCCCGGCAATTGCCGGCAGATGGCGAAATCGTCTTCCAGGCCTGCAAGGCCTCGGGCAAGGGTGGCCAGCATGTCAACACCACGGACTCCGCCGTCCATGCCCTGCATGTGCCCAGCGGGATCTCGGTGAAGGTCATGAGCGAGCGCAGCCAGCACGCCAACAAGCGGCTGGCGCGCGAGCTGCTGGCCCTGAAGCTGGCGCGCCTCAACGCGCAGGGCGAGGGCCAGGCCCGGCGCTCGCGCAGCCAGCAGCACTGGGCGGTGGAGCGCGGCAGCCCCGTGAAGGTGTTCCGCGCCTGAACGCCCGGGGCTAGCCCCTGGCGCACATGTAGATGCCCAGGGCCAGCAGGCCCAGCATCAGCACGCGCTTGAAAACCTGGGGCGACAGCGACTGGCGCAGCCGCTCGCCCCAGGCCATGCCGGCCAGGGCGGGCAGCAGCATCAGTGCGGAAACCAGGGCCGTGGCCCCCCAGCCCGTCCAGGACGAAGCGGCATGGCCCGGCCCCTGCGCCAGCGCCATGCCCGCGCCCAGCGCCAGCGTGGACACCGTGAAGCACAGGCCCATGGCCTGCATCAGCGCCTGCCGGCCCAGCGCCAGCGATTGCAAAAAGGCCACGGCCGGCACCACGAACACGCCGGTCAGCGCCGTGATCCCGCCCGTCAACAGACCGCACAACAGACCCAGCCAGGCCTGATGCCTCTGCGGCAACTGCAGGCCCGGCCCCCACAGGCCCCACAGGGCATAAATAACCAGGGCCACGCCCAGCGCCGTGCGCGCCACGGCGGCCTCGCCCACCGGGCCCCACCACAGCATGCCGCCCACCGTGCCCGCGACAATGCCCAGCTGCATCCAGCCCAGGCGCCGCAGCAAAGGCCGCAGCGATGGCATGGGCCGCATCTGCACCACATTGGTCACCAGGGACGGCAGCAGCAGCCAGGCCGCCGCCTGCCCGGCCGGCATGAACAGCGCCAGCAGCGCCATGGAGACCGTGGGCAGGCCCAGGCCCACCACTCCCTTGACGACACCGGCCAGCCCGAACACGGCCACCGCCGCCGCCAGCACCCACCACGCATCCCACATCACGGCCACCCTGCACTTTCACTGACTTGGCTCAGGCCTTTCCTGAACCTCATGGCGCCATGCTCGCGCACCACCACAGGGATCACAATCGGGAATCTTCAAACCAAGGCTCAGGCGTGGCCTGATCCTTCAGCACCACAGGCCATGCGATTCGACCTCACCGACCTGCAGCTGTTCGTCCATATCCTCGACTGCGGCACGCTCACGGCGGCGGCCGGGCGCGCGCACATGACGCTGGCCTCGGCCAGCGAGCGCGTGCGCGGCATGGAGGCGCAACTGGGCTGCGCCCTGCTCGCGCGCCAGGCGCGCGGCGTGCGGCCCACGGCGGCCGGCCACACGCTGGGCCAGCATGCGCGTGACGTTCTGGCCCGGATGCAACGCCTGCGCGGCGACATGGCCGAGTACGGCGCGGGCCTGGCCGGGCATGTGCGCGTATGCGGCAACACCTCGGCCGTGAGCGAGCACCTGCCGCTGGCCGTGGCCGGATTCCTGCGCGGCCATCCGCGCGTGGCGCTGGAGCTGCAGGAATGCCGCAGCGCCGAAGTGCTGGACCGGCTGCGCCAGGGCCTGTGCGACATCGGCGTGGCCAGCGATGCCCAGGACCTGCGCGGCCTGCAGGCCACGCCCTGGCGCCCCGACCCGCTGGTGGCCGTGCTGCCGCGCGGCCACCGCCTGGCCCGGCGCAAACGGCTGGCCTTGCAGGACCTGCTGACCGAAGACTGGGTAGGCCTGCCGCACGATGCCGCCCTGCAGGTGCTGGTGCGCCAGCAGGCCGCCTTGCTGGAAGGGCCGTCGGGAGGGCAGTTGCGCTGGCGCGCCCAGCTGCAGCACCTGGACAGCATCTGCCAGCTGGTGGGCCAGGGCGTGGGTGTGGCCGTCATGCCCGCCGCCGCCGCGCAGCGCCTGGCCCCGGCCAGCGGCGCCCGCGCCGTGCCCTTGAACGATGCCTGGGCCCGGCGCCAGCTGCTGCTGTGCACGGCCCGGGAAGACCAGTTGCCCGCCCATGCAAGGCAGTTGCTCGTGCATCTGAAGGGACTGGGCCTGGCGGAGCCATAGCGAACCGTGTTGGAAAGCGCGATGCGGGACAATACGGGGATCATGACCCTCAAAGCCCCCGAACTGCTGCTGCCGGCCGGCTCGCTCGACAAGATGCGTGCGGCCTACGACTTTGGCGCCGACGCCATCTACGCCGGGCAACCCCGCTACAGCCTGCGCGCACGCAACAACGAATTCCGCCTCGAACAGATCGCCCAGGGCATCTCCGAGGCGCATGCGCGGGGCAAGAAATTCTTCGTCACCAGCAACCTGATCGCCCACAACGACAAGGTGCGCACCTATATCCGCGACATCGAGCCCGTGATCGAGTGCAAGCCCGACGCGCTGATCATGGCCGACCCCGGCCTGATCATGATGGTCAAGGAAAAGTGGCCCGAGACCGAGGTCCATCTCTCGGTGCAGGCCAACACCACCAACTGGGCCACGGTGAAGTTCTGGCAGAAGGCCGGCGTCTCGCGCATCATCCTGTCGCGCGAGCTGTCGCTGGACGAGATCGAGAAGATCCGCCAGGAATGCCCGGACATGGAGATCGAGGTCTTCGTGCACGGCGCGCTGTGCATCGCCTACTCGGGCCGCTGCCTGCTGTCGGGCTACTTCAACCGGCGCGATCCCAACCAGGGCACCTGCACCAATGCCTGCCGCTGGGACTACAAGACGCATGACGCGGCCGTGGACCCCAATACCGGCGAGGCCCTGGCCCAGACCATGGAGCAGGACTTCAGCTTCGAGAAGGCCCGCGAGGAAGCCGACAGCCAGTTCACCAGCACCTGCGGCGACGGCGCACGCCACCCCAAGGCCGAGCAGGTCTACCTGCTGGAGGAAAAGGGCCGCCCCGGCGAGCTGATGCCCATCATGGAAGACGAGCACGGCACCTACATCATGAACTCCAAGGACCTGCGCGCCGTGGAGCATGTGGAGCGCCTGGTGAAGATCGGCGTGGACTCGCTCAAGATCGAGGGCCGCACCAAGAGCCTGTACTACGTAGCCCGCACGGCCCAGGTCTACCGCCGCGCCATCGACGATGCCGTGGCCGGCCGCCCCTTCAACCCGCACCTGATCACCGAGCTCGAAGGCCTGGCCAACCGTGGCTACACGGGCGGCCTGCTGGAGCGCCGTCCCTCGCAGGACTACCAGAACTACGAGACCGGCCACTCGGTGCTGCAGCGCAGCCACTTCGTGGGCGAAGTGCGCAGCTATGCCGACGGCATGGCCGAGGTGGAGACCAAGAACCGCTTCTCGGTGGGCGATACGCTGGAGATCATCCACCCGCAGGGCAACCGCCAGGTGCTGCTGGAGAAGATGTTCAACCTCGACGGCGAGCCCGTGCAGGTCGCCCAGGGCAACCCGATCCGCGTGCGCATTCCGCTGGATGCGCCGGCCGAGGGTGCGCTGATCTCGCGCCTGCTGTGAAGCCGGGGCGCAGGCCGCCCTGTCCTCCTTGCCCTTGATTTTTTCCTGGCGGCTGTCCCGGGCCATTGCTGCAATGGCCCGGAGCGGCCGCCGTTCCTTTCATTCCTCATTTCTGCACTGCCATGGACATCGTCGTCAACGAAGAACTCAAGGCCTACATCGACCCGCTGACCCCCGATGAACTCGACGCGCTGGAGCGCAGCATCGTGGCCGAAGGCTGCCGCGACGCGCTCGTGCTCTGGAACGACCTGCTCATCGACGGCCACAACCGCTACGCCATCTGCCAAAAGCACGGCCTGCCCTTCAACACCGTGCAGGCCACGCAGTTCAAGAACATGGACGACGTGCACCTGTGGATGATCGACCAGCACCTGGGCCGCCGCAGCGTGTCCGACTTCCAGCGCGGCGTGCTGGCGCTGCGCAAGCGCGAGATCATTGCCACGCGCCGCTCGGCCGCCGCCGCGGCCGTGATGGCCGCCAAGGCCGATGCGCCCCAGGCCGAAGGTGAAGCCCCCTGGGAGGGCGAGACCGACCCCGTGGTCGCCGCCGCCCTGGCCAGCGTGGCCAAGGTGCCCGACGAGGCCCTGGACACGCGCGAAGCCCTGGCCCGCGTGGCCCGCCTGTCCAGCAGCCAGGTCAAGCTGATCGAGACCATCCAGCAAAAGGCCGCGCCCGAAGTGGTGGCCGCCGTGCGTTCGGGCGACATCTCGCTGAGCACCGCCGCCGTGGTCGCCAGCCTGCCCGTGGACGAGCAGCAGGCCGTGGCCGCCGCAGGCGCCGACGAACTCAAGCAGGCCGCCAAGCGCGTGCGCGATGCCAAGAAAAAGCCCAAGGCCGCCAAGCCCGAAGCCGACACGGCCGACGGCGAAGGCGCGGCCGTGACCGCCTCGCCCGAGGAACTGCAGCAACGCGTGAACGAACTCGAAGCCGAGAACGAGCGCCTGCGCCAGCAGATCAAGGCGCTGCAGGAACTGCTGGCCGAGCAAGGCTGAAGCGGCGCCCGCACCCAAGCACGCACGCCGCCATGACGCGCTACCAGGAGCTGGCCGACGATATCGAGGCATCCATCACCGCAGGCGTTCTGTGCCCAGGTGACAAGCTGCCCTCGGTGCGCCAGACCAGCGAGCGGCGCGGCGTCAGCGCCTCCACCGTCTTCCAGGCCTACTACCTGCTGGAGGCGCGCGGCCTGGTGCGCGCGCGCGAGCGATCGGGCTACTTCGTGGCCCAGCGCCCGCGCAGCGCGCCGCCCGAGCCTACCGAGCCGTCTTCGCCCGAGGGCGACAGCTTTGCCGTGGTCGATGTGAGCGAGCGCGTGTTCGAGGTGCTGGAGTCGGCCATGGACCGCGATGTCGTGCCCCTGGGCTCGGCCTTTCCCTCGCCGGGCCTGTTCCCGCTGCGCCGCCTGGGCCAGTGCCTGGCGCATGCCGCGCGCGAGGCCGACCCGCGCAGCGCCATCGACGACCTCACGCCCGGAAGCCTGGCGCTGCGACGCCAGATCGCACGCCGCTACCTGGCCGACGGCCTGGCGCTGACGCCGGCCGATCTGGTCATCACCAACGGCGCGCTGGAGGCTCTGAACCTGTGCCTGGCCGCCGTCACGCGGCCCGGCGGCGCCGTGGTCATCGAATCGCCCTGCTTCTATGGCGCGCTGCAGGCGCTGGAGCGCATGGGCCTGTCGGCCATCGAGGTGCCCACCCATCCGGGCGAGGGCATGGACCTGAACGCGCTGGAGGCAGCACTGCAGCGCCACAGGCCCCAGGCCATCTGGCTGATGACCTGCTTTCAGAACCCGCTGGGCAGCCTCATGCCCGAAGCGCGCAAGCGCGCGCTGGTGGAGCTGGTCACGCGCCACCGCGTGCCGCTGATCGAAGACGATGTGTACGGCGAGCTGTACTTCGGCGAGCGCCGCCCGCCGCCGGCCAAGACCTTCGACACCGAAGGCTGGGTGCTGCACTGCAGCTCGTTCTCCAAATGGCTGGCGCCGGGCTGGCGCACGGGCTGGGCCGCGCCGGGGCGCTTCACGCGCGCCGTGGCCCGGCAAAAGCTCACCACCACGCTGGCCACGAATGCACCCACCCAGCAGGCGCTGGCCGACTACCTGGAAAGCGGCGGCGCCGACCGCCACCTGCGCCGCCTGCGCCAGAGCCTGGCCCTGCAGCGGGACCACATGGCATCGGCCATTGCCCGCCACTTTCCACAAGGCACGCGGGCCACGCGGCCCGAGGGCGGCTACTTCATGTGGATAGAGCTGCCGCCGTACTGCAATGCGCTGGCCCTGCACCGCGCGGCGCTGGCGCGCGGCATCAGCGTGGCGCCGGGGCCGATCTTCTCGGCCTCGCAGGCCTTCGGCCACTGCCTGCGGCTGAACTACGGCCATGACTGGAGCGACGAGACCGGGCAGGCCCTGGCCACGCTGGGCGAGCTGGCCCGCGCAATGCAGCCCCTTCCAACAGCAACAGCAGCAAGGTAAGCGCCCGCTGCGCTGGCAGCACCTGCTGCGCTGTAGCGCCCGGGCAACGCGGCCCGGCACAGCTGCTGTCAGCCTGGTGCAAGCTGGATGATTCTCATTTAGACTCGCACCCCGAACCGGCATCGCCGCCATGCATGCTGACCGGTCCTTGTCTCCTGCTTCCGCCTCGCCCGCCGCCACGCGTCCTGCAGCCTGCCAGCCGACCCTTCAGCGCTGCACCAATCCCAGAGGCACAAAGGAAGTTTTCCATGGTTTCCAGCAATCACTGCGCCACGCTCACACGCTGCGCGGCCGCTGTCGCCGCCGCCCTGCTGTCGCTGCAGGCGTCGGCACAGGCGCCATCCCCCACCACCACCGCACCCGAGGCCGGCCTGTCCGCCATCACCGTCACGGGCAACTGGCTGGACAACCCCACCGAGGAAAAGGTGCTGGACCATGCCGGCGCGCGCACCATCGTCGAACGGGCGCGCATCGAGGAAACCGGCTCCTCCAGCCTGCGCGACGTGCTGCGCCTGGTGCCCGGCGTGCAGGTGCAGGACAGCAACGGCACGGGCGGCAGCGACGTGTCTCTGAACATCGGCGTGCGCGGCCTGACGGCGCGCCTGTCGCCGCGCTCGTATGTGCTGATGGACGGCGTGCCCGTCTCCTACGCGCCCTACGGCCAGCCCCAGCTGTCGCTGGCGCCCGTGTCGCTGGGCAACCTGGAGTCGGTGGACGTGATCCGCGGCGCGGGCTCGGTGCGCTACGGCCCCCAGAACGTGGGCGGCATCATCAACTTCGTCACGCGCGCCATTCCCAAGACCTTCGCGGCCGAGGCCTCGGTGGGCACCGAGATCTACAGCCACGGCGGCAATGCCAAGACCACGCCCAGCCTGTTCGTGGGCGGCACCAACGAATCCGGCCTGGGCCTGGCCCTGCTGTACTCGGGCACGCATGGCGACGGCTGGCGCGCAGGCAATGACAAGACCGACATCGACGACATCCTGCTCAAGGGCGCCTACCGCATCTCGGCCCAGGACGACATCGCCGTCTCGCTGCACCACTTCGAGGGCTCGGGCCGCATGCCCGGCGGCCTGACGACGGCGCAGTACGCGGCCGACCCGTTCCAGTCCACGCGCTCCTACGACAGCTTCGACGGCCGCCGCACCGATGCCTCGTTCAAGTACAACCACAAGGACGGGCGCAACAACTTCGAGGTGCTGGGCTACTACGTGGACTCGTTCCGCGGCAGCTACATCGAGCAGGACAACGCCAACCAGCGCCGCCTGACCGCCGCGCCGCGCAGCTACCACTACTTCGGCATCGAGCCGCGCTACTCGCGCCTGTTCGAGACCGGCTCCGTGGTGCAGGAAGTCAGCGTGGGCTACCGCTACCTCAAGGAAAGCAGTTCCGAGGTCGCGCTGCGCACCGCCTACTACAACCCCGCCACCATGGCCAACGCCATGGCCCTGCCGATCACGCCCTACCAGACCAGCCAGGGCGGCACCACGGCCCATGCCTTCTACATCGATGACCGCATCGACATCGGCAACTGGACCATCACGCCCGGCGTGCGCTACGAACGCATCAACTCCTTCAACAACGTCAGCAACCTGGGCGCCGATGGCAGCACCGTCACCAGCCAGCTGTTCCCCAAGGCCGATGCACGCGAGTTCCTGCCCACGCTGTCCGTGCTCTACCGCATGAATGCGCAGTGGTCGCTGTTCGCCAACGCGGGCAAGTCCTTCGGCCCGCAGCAGTACGCACAGCTGGCCCAGACCGAGCGCGGCCTGCATCCCGAATCGGCCAAGACCTATGAGGTGGGCACGCACTACAACAGCCCGGCGCTGAACGCCGAGCTGACGCTGTTCAACATCGACTTCGACAAGGAACTGCTGCTGACCCGCGTGGGCGTGGACGGCATCTGGACCGACCTGGGCGCCACGCGCCACCGCGGCATCGAGTCCTCGCTGCGCTACGACCTGGGCCAGTGGAATGCCGCGCTCAAGGGACTGACGGCGGGTGTGTCCTATACCTACACCGAGGCCGTCTCGCGCGCTGGCGATTTCGCGGGGCGCGACCTGCCGCTGTACTCGCGCCACACGGGCCAGCTGTGGGCGCGCTATGCGCTGGGGCAGTGGACGCTGAATGCGGACCTGGCCGCGCAATCGAAGCAGCGCTCTCCGGGGTCGGGCACGCAGTATGTGACGCAGGAAGATGCTGCGGGGCGGCTGGGTGATATTCCCGGGTTTGCGACCGTGGGCCTGCGTGCGGGCTATGACTTTGGCAAGTCGCTGAGCAATCTTCGGGTGGCCGTGGGGGTCAAGAATCTGTTCGATCGCAGGTACTACACGCGGTCTACGGACAACAACGGGGGCAAGTATGTGGGGATGCCTCGGACGTTGTATGTGCAGGGGACGTTGCCGTTCTGATGCTTTGGTTTACGTGGGTCTGTTTTTGACCCTGCCGGGTGGTATTTTTCTGAGGCCGGGTCTCGGCCCGGCGGCCGACTGCCCTTTCTTGATTCGCCAAGAAAGGTCAGATCAAAGAAGGCGACCCGAATGTCCGCGACCCTCCGCTTCGCGGCGGGCAACCTGCGTCGTGGCGACTGCGGGGGTGGGCATGGAGCGGGCCTTCGCTTCGCTCGGCCCGTTTTGTTCTTTTCAGCCCTCTGCTGTGAATCCCACGCGCTTGACGATGGGGCCCCATTTGGCGAGTTCGGACTGCAGCAGCGCGGCCAGTTCGGCGGGGGTGGAGGATTGGGCGTCCAGGCCGAAGGTAGCCAGGCTGTCCACCACGTCGGGCGTGGCCAGGGCCTTGCGCATGTGGCCGTTCAGGCGCTGCACGGTCTCGGCGGGTGTCTTGGCGGGCACGAAGAAGGCGAACCATTCGCTGTGCGCCATGTCCTTGTAGCCCTGCTCCACCAGCGTGGGCACCTGGGGTGCGAAGCGGCTGCGCTTGGCGCCGCTGACGCCCAGGATGCGCATCTTGCCGCCGGCCAGGTGCTGCAGCATGTCGCCCACGGGGCCGCAGACGGCGGAGACGTTGCCGCCCAGCATGTCCAGCAGCGCGGGCTGGGTGCCGCGGTAGCCGGCGTGCTTGAAGTCCACGCCGGCATGCTGGCCCAGCAGGGCGCCGATGAAGTGCGGGGTGGAGCCGGGAGCGGGCGAGCCGAAGTTGGCGCCTGCGGGGTTGGCCTTGGCCCAGGCGAAGAATTCGGGCACGGTGGTCACGCTGGCGGGCACGGCGGGGCCGACGGCAAAGCCGAAGTCGAAGATGCAGCCCACGGTGACCGGCGCCAGGTCGGCCACCGGGTCATAGGGCAGCTTCTTGTAGATGTGCGGGTAGATGGACAGCATGGACGTGGGCGTCTGCAGCAGGGTGGCGCCGTCTGCGGGCCGGCCCTTGACGTAGCTGATGGCGATCTGCCCACCCGCGCCGGTGCGGTTTTCCACCACGGCGGTCTTGGCATAGCCCGACAGCTTGGTGCCCACGCGGCGGCAGATGGCGTCCGAGGTGCCTCCGGCCGCGAAGCCGGTGATGATGTTCAGGGTCTCGATGGGGCCCTGGGCCTGCGCCCAGGCCTGCTGGCCCAGGCTGGCCAGCAGCGCACCCGCTCCAGCGGTGCCCAGCCATTGGCGGCGGTCGATGTTCATGCGTATGTCTCCGGTTGAAATTGAAACTCTGAAAAAACAGTGGGGGAACAGCGGGGAAATGCGTGCCAGCCCGGCGGCTTCAACTGTCGTCGCGCAGCCAGACCACCTGGCCCGAATGCGTGACCGCACCCTGGTGGGCCGGGCGCACGGTGAGCGCGTATTTTTCCAGCACGCCGCCCAGCGGCGGGGCCTGGCGGCGCGCGGCGGCTGATTGTTCCAGACGTGCGGCCAGTTCGGCCTCGCCGATTTCCACCGTGATGCTGCGCGCATCGGCGCGGGCGTCGATGGCGATGAGGTCGCCGTCGCGCAGCGCGGCAATGGGGCCGTTGTCGGCGGCCTCGGGGCCTGCGTAGCCGATGCACAGGCCGCGCGTGGCACCAGAGAAGCGCCCATCGGTCAGCAAAGCCACCTTGTCGCCCATGCCCTGGCCATACAGCAGCGCCGTGATGCCCAGCATCTCGCGCATGCCGGGGCTGCCGCGCGGGCCTTCGTTGCGGATGACGATGACATCGCCCGCCGCATACTGCATGGCCTGCACGGCGGCCTGGGCCTGTTCCTCGGACTCGAAGACGCGCGCGGGGCCCCGGTGCACCAGGGTCTTGAGGCCGGCCGTCTTCAGCAGCGCGCCATCGGGGCAGAGATTGCCCTTGAGCACGGTCAGGCCACCGTCGCGCGTGATGGGATTGCCGGGCGTGCGCACCACCTCGCCATCGGGCGGCGCGGCATCGGCCAGTTCTTCGGCCAGGGTGCGGCCCGTGAAGGTGAGCGCATCGCCGTGGACAAAGCCCTGCTCCATCAGCGTGCGCAGGATCACGCCGGCGCCGCCGATGTAGTACACGTCGCGCGCCAGGAAGCGCCCGCCGGGGCGCAGGTCGGCGATCAGCGGAGTGCGCGCGAAGATCTCGGCCACGTCGTCCAGGTGGAAGCGGATGCCGGCCTCATGCGCGATGGCCGGCAGGTGCAGGGCGGCATTGGTCGATCCGCCCGTGGCGCTGACCACGGCGCAGGCATTCTCCAGCGCCCGGCGCGTGATGATGTCGCGCGGCAGCGGGCCGCCGCCTTCGGCGCTGGCCCACACGGCCTGCATGAGCTGGCGCGCGGCGCGGCGCATCAGCGGTGCGCGCTCGCTGAACACGGCGGGCACCATGCTGGAGCCGATGGGCGCCAGGCCCAGCGCCTCGCTCACCATGCCCATGGTGTTGGCCGTGAACTGGCCTGCGCAGGCGCCGGCCGTGGGCAGGCAGGCGCGGCTCATGGCCTCCAGGTCCTGCGCCGTGGCGGTGCCGGCCAGCACCTGGCCGATGGTCTCGTAGGTATCGACCACGTTCAGGTCGCGCCCGTGCACGCCGGGCGCCTGTCCCGGCAGGGCCGAGCCGCCATGCACGAAGACGCTGGGCACATTGCAGCGCACCATGCCCATCATCAGCCCCGGCAGGTTCTTGTCGCAGGCGCCGATGGCGAAGATGCCATCCCACTGGTGGCCGCGCACCGAGGCCTCCACGCTGTCGGCGATCAGCTCGCGCGAGACCAGCGAAAACCGCATGCCCGAATGCGCCATGGTCAGCCCGTCGCTGACCGACACCACCGGGCATTCATGCGGCGTACCGCCCCCGGCATAGATGCCGGTCTTCGCATGCTGGGCCTGGTCGCGCAGGTTGAGGTTGCAGGGGCTCATCTCCCCGCCCGTGTGGAACACGCCGATGTGCGGGCGCTCTATGTCTTCGTCGTCCTGGCCCAGGGCATGCAGGAAGCTGCGCGTGGTGGCACGGATGGTGCCGGAGCGGATCAGGGCGGAGCGAAAGGGCGTGGGCTTGGGCGTGGCCGCTGCCGGGCTGCTGCCGGTGGTGCTGGTTGTGGTGGTGGAGGCGGCCAGCGATGCGGAGGCGCTGGACTCGGAAAAGACGTTGTCGGGGGAGGCAGGTTTCTTGTTCATACGCGGGACGGAAAACAGCCGCCCACCATAGCGGGGTCTGCGGATTTCCCTATGAGCATTTACACCAGATCGTGTCGCCCGGGAGTCGCCTGGGCGGCCGCCCTTCGGCACCAGATGGACGGAAAAAAAGGCCCCGGAACAAACTTCCGGGGCCTCAAAACCGATGCCAGCCCGCGCTGCAGCGGACCAGGCATCGTGCACAACAACTGCGCTGTACTCCTGAATCAATCCATCCAACCGGCCCCTCAGCGCGGCACCAGGAACGTGCTGTGCGCCTGCTTGGAAAGCGCCGGATCACCCACCGCCGTGGCCGTGATCTCCACGCCGTGCGAGCCAGGGCCGGCCGCGCCATAGGGCGCCTGCAGCCGCACCACGACCCAGCGGTCCTGGGCCGCGCCCACGTCCACCTCGGTCTCCGAAGCCACGCGCAGGCCCTCGATGCCCGAGGCCGACAGCACATAGTGCTGGTCCTGCTCCGTGGCATTGCCGATCTGCACGCGGTAGATGTTCTCGATCTGGCCGCCGGCCACGATGCGCGACAGCGTGCCCCGGTCGCGCACCACGTCCACCTTCAGCGGCGTGCGCAGCGCCAGGCTGGCCACCATGGCCGTGGAGATGGCCACCAGCGCCGTGCCGTAGATGAGCACGCGCGGGCGGAAGATGCGGCGCACCAGCTCGCTCTGGCGCCAGCCCCGGGCCACGCCGTTCTGCGTGGACAGGCGAATCAGCCCGCGCGGGTAATGCATGCGGTCCATGACGCTGTTGCAGGCGTCGATGCACAGGCCGCAGCCGATGCATTCGTACTGCAGGCCGTCGCGTATGTCGATGCCCACCGGGCAGACCTGCACGCACAGCGTGCAGTCGATGCAGTCGCCAAGCCCCTGGGCCCGGTAGTCCACCCCCTTGTGGCGCGGGCCGCGCGATTCGCCGCGTGCGGTGTCGTAGGTGACGACCAGGGTGTCCTTGTCGAACATGGCGCTCTGGAAGCGCGCATAGGGGCACATGTGCTTGCAGACCTGCTCGCGCAGGAAGCCCGCGTTGCCGTAGGTGGCCAGCGCATAGAACAGCACCCAGAAGATCTGCCATGCGCCGGTCAGCGCCAGCACCTCGGGCAGCAGGCTGCGGATGGGCACGAAGTAGCCGACGAAGGTCAGCCCCGTCCACAGCGAGATCAGCAGCCACAGCGCATGCTTGCCACCGCGCCGCGCGATCTTCTCCGCGCCCCAGCCGCTGCCGTCCAGCCGCAGCCGCGCGCTGCGGTCGCCCTCCAGACGGCGCTCCACCCACATGAACAGCTCGGTGTAGACCGTCTGCGGGCAGGAAAAACCGCACCACAGCCGCCCGGCCACCGTGGTGAACAGGAACAGCGCCAGTGCCGAGACGATGAGCAGCACCGCCAGGTAGATGAAGTCCTGCGGATACAGCAGCCAGCCGAAGACGTAGAAGCGCCGCTGCTCCAGGTCGAACAGCAGGGCCTGGCGGCCATGGATCTGCAACCAGGGAATGCCATAGAAGAACAGCTGCGTGAGCCAGACCATGGCCCAGCGCCAATGGGTGAAGCGCCCCGTGATGGAGCGCGGCTGGATCTTCCTGCGCGATTCGAACAGCGGGGAATCCGCGCTGGCGTCGGTGATGGGAATCACCTTGCGTGGCGCGGGCCGCGGCCGGGAGGCTGCGGCGGTTTCATCGGGAAGCGGTTTCGGTCGTTCTGACATGCGGGGCCCTCGCCCCGGCCGGTGCGCCCTTGATGCGGGCTTGTCATGAATTGCCGGGGACTGCCTGGACTATGCCCAGCGCCCTGCCCTGGCGGTAGCAGCAGATGCAGCGGATTCGACCGTATCAGATGGCGGTTCAGGCCTGCGGCGAGCGCAGCGCCGCAACGGCAAGCCGCAGTCCCCACAGCACCAGGCACAGACCCAGCAGCGCCGTCAGCGTGCCGATGCGCACATCGGCCTGGAGCACGCCCCAGCGGCTGAAGATCTCCGTCCAGTCATGGTCGCCGCCGCCCACCAGCGGCAGCACCTGGGCACGCGCGTCCTTCATGTAGTGGGCCACGTTCATGAGGCTCTCTCCCAGCCACATCAGCGCGGCAATCCAGCCCGTGCGCTGGCCCTGCCTGTGGAAATGGCGCATGAACAGGGCCGGGAACAGCAGCTGGAACAGCGTGCCGCCGTAGACCGAGAGATGCTGCGAGAACAGGGCCACCAGCGGATGCCCGGCTTCGTGCAGTGCCAAGTTGGCGTTGTCCAGCAGCAGCAGCCAGTGACCCTGGCTGAAGAAGTGGCCCCAGATGATCCAGGCGGCAAAGGCCGTCAGCGCGATGGCGGCAGGCCGGGTGACCGGCTGCCACTCGATCTGCCCGTCCAGCGCATCGCCGCGCTTCATCGCGCCTGCCCTGCAGGTTGTGGGTGCGGATGCAGATGCGGGTGCGTTTGCGCACCGGGGCAAAGGGCAGGCAGGAAAGGCATGGCGGCAGGATTGGGATAAGCAGCAATGGCAAGAGGATGGCAGGACTCTGGCCGCGATCTTCCCACGGCTCCCCCGGCTCGCCGGAATGCCGTCCTGCGCCGCCATCCATGCACGCGAGGTTCTGGCACAGTCGGGCATCCGACTCTTCAAGCCAAGGAACGTCCGCACCATGAACCTGCGCCCCCTATTGCATGACCTTGTCCGCCAACATGGCCTGGACCGCAAGGCCGCCGTGCAGCTGTTTGCACTGGCGGGATTCGAGCAGGAACCGGCCGCCCTCAGAACACGCCTGTGGCCCGTGGTGGCCTTGCTGGGCGCGGCGCTGGGCGGGCTGGGCATCGTGCTGTGGATTGCCGCCAATTGGGAGAGCATGGGCCGCATGCAGCGCTTTGCCCTGCTGCAGGGCTTTGTGCTCGTGATGTGTCTTGGCGCGGCATGGCGCGCGGCGGCGCGCGTGCCGCTGTCGGTGCTGGCGCTGCTGGGCACGGGTGCGTTGTTCGCCTTTTTCGGGCAGACCTACCAGACGGGAGCGGACCCCTGGCAGCTGTTTGCGCTGTGGGCAGCGCTGACCCTGCCGCTGGCCCTGGCGGCGCGCAGCGATGGCGTCTGGGTGCCCTGGGTGGTGGTTGCCATGACGGGCATTGCGCTGTGGGCGCAGGCCCATACGCCGCAGTTCTGGGAGGTGGAGTCGCGCGACCTGGGCGTGCATGCCGTGGCCCTGGGCGCCGCCCTTGCCGTCACCGCGGTCATGGCACCGGCCCTGCGGCGCTTCACGGGCGCCGGGCTGTGGGCCTTGCGCGGCGCGGGCGCGCTGGCGCTGGCGATGATCACCTCCACCGCCATCAGCGGGCTGTTCCACAGCACGGTGGCGCCGCAGTACCCGCTGGGGCTGGTGCTGCTGGCAGGCGCGGCGGCGCTGGCGGGCCTGCGCAGGCATTTCGACATCTTCCTGCTCAGCGGTGCGGCGCTGGGCCTGAACGTGCTGCTGGTGTGCGGCCTGGTCTATCTGCTGCTGGAGAAACTGGGGGCGGACTTCACGGGCATGCTGCTGCTCGTCGGCCTGGGCGCTGCGTGCCTGCTGGCGGCCACGGTCAGCCTGGTGCTTCGAATGTCACGCAACGCGGAAGGAGGCCTTCAATGAGCCACGAACACGACACCCTGCTGCGCCAGGCCGTGGACCAGGGCATCCTGCCGCCTGCCGCCTTGCAGGACCGCCGCCCTGCCGCCAACGACCGCCATTGGGCGGTGGTGCTGCTCACGGCGCTGGGCGCCTGGCTGGCCCTTCTGCCCTTGCTGATTCTGTTTGCGTTTGCCCTGTCCGACTGGATAGAGCGCGGCGCCGGCACCTATGTGATCGGCGCCATGATGCTGGCCGCAGCCGTGGCCGTGCTGCGCGCCGAGGAGCTGCCCGTCTTCCTGGAGCAGCTGGCCCTGCCTGCCATGCTGACCGGCGCCGGCCTGCTGGGCTTTGGCCTGGCGCGCGACCTGTCGGGGCAGGCTGCGGGCGCGATAGGCCTGGCCATTGCGCTGGCCTGCACGGCCGCCATTCCAAGGCCCTGGCTGCGCGTGTTGCTGGGCGCCGCCTGCGCACTGCTGTTTTGCACCATGCTCTGGCCGGACAACGATCCATCCACCCTGTACGCAGGCCTGCCGACCTGGGTCATCGTGCATGCGGCGCTGCTGCTCTGGATGCTGCTGCTGGCAGCCCAGTGGCGCGCGCTGGGGCAGTCTGCGGCACAGACCCGCATGGCGGCGGCGCTGGAGCCCTTTGCCACGGGCTGGCTGCTGGCGGTGCTGGCTGGCCTGGCCTTTCTGTCCGGCAGGAGCTTCATGGTGGCCGGCGTGCTGGGCGGCGGCCTGGCGGGCGAGCTGGCGCAGGAAGCCGCCCCGAACATCTCCATGGGCGTTCTGACGCAGGCCGGCTCGGCCGTGCTGGCCCTGGCAGCCGCCTGGTTCGCCCAGCGCGCATGGCCCACGCTGCGGCAGCCGCGCGCCGCCGTGGCTGCCGTGGTGCTGGCCGTGCTGAGTGCCTTTCTGCCCTGGCTGGGCGCCTGCCTGCTGGCGCTGGCGGTGACCGGCACCAGCGGCCGCTGGCGGCAGGCCGCAGCGGCCGCCCTGGCTGCGGCCTGGATCGTGGGCAGCTTCTACTACCAGCTGGCCTGGCCACTGGCCACCAAAGCCATGGTGCTGGCCGGCTGCGGCGCCTTGCTGGGCCTGCTGGCCTGGGCAGGGCCGCGCGCCGCATCCCTGCCAGGCAGCGCAGAGACCGCCGCCGCATCGGGCGCCATGCCCCTGCAGCGCTGGGCGCCGTGGCTGGTGGTGCTGACGGCGGCCTGCACGCTGGCGGTGGCCAATATCGGCATTGCGCAGAAGGAACGCACCATCGCCCAGGGCCGCAAGGTGTTCGTGGAACTGGCGCCGGTGGACCCGCGCTCCCTGATGCAGGGCGACTACATGCGCCTGAACTTCCGCCTGCCTTCCGAGGACAGGGACGTGGAGAAAGAGAACCTGCGCAGCGGACGCCTCTACGCCATCGGCAAGCTCGATGAACAGGGCGTGGTGCAGTGGCTGCGCACCGGCACGGCCAGCGAGCCGCTGGCGCCCGGCGAGCAGCGCTTTGAACTCACCCCGCGCGGCGGCCGGTGGACGCTGGTGACCGATGCCTGGTACTTCCGCGAAGGCGATGGCCAGCGCTGGGAGCAGGCCCGCTACGGCGAGTTCCGCGTGGAGCCCGACGGGCGTGCGCTGCTGGTGGGCATGGCTGACGCGCAACTGCGCCCCATCGTGCCCTGAATGCAGCTCACTCGAAACTGTCGCCCTCGGCCAGCGGCGCATGCCGGTAGCTGGCCGGCGTGCGACTGAGCTTGACGGGCGCGCCCAGGCCCCGGTAGCCGCCCTCCATCTCCACCACCATCTCGCGGTGCAGGGTATGCGGGTGGTTGAGCGCCGCGTCCACGCCCAGCACGGGCGCGGCGGGCACGCCGATGGCCATCAGCGCATCGGCCAGCGCGGGGCCGTCGCAGGACTGCAGGGCCTGCTCCAGCAGCGGCTTGAGCGCATCGCGGTGGTAGGAACGCTGGCCGGCCGTGGCAAAGCGCTCGTCGGCCACCAGTTGCGGGCATCCCAGGTGCTCGCACAGCAGGCGGAACTGGCGGTCGTTGCCCACGGCCAGGAAGACCGGCGTGGTGCCCGTGGCAAAGCTGTCGTAGGGATAGATGTTGGGATGGGCGTTGCCCGAGCGCCCCGGCGTCCTGCCGCTCATGAACCAGTTGCCCGCATGCGGGTGCAGCAGCGAGATGCCGCTGTCGTACAGCGAGACATCGACCAGCTGGCCCAGGCCGCTGCGCTGGCGCTCCTGCAGCGCCAGCAGCACGCCGATGACGCCGTTCATGCCCGTGACCATGTCCACCACGGGCAGGCCCACGCGCAGCGGATCGCCGCCGGCCTCGCCGTTGACGCTCATCAGCCCCGTCATGGCCTGGATGGCCGCGTCATAGCCGGGCCAGGCGCCCAGCGGGCCATCGGTGCCGAAGCCGCTGACGCGGCACCAGATGAGGCGCGGAAAGCGCTCGCGCAGCTGCTCCCAGCCAATGCCCCATTTCTCCATGGTGCCGATCTTGAAGTTCTCCACCACCACGTCGGCCTGCTCCATCAGCGCCAGCACGGCCTGCTGGCCTTCGGGCTGGGACAGGTCCAGGAACTGCAGCCGCTTGTTGCGGTTCAGGCCCCGGTAGTAGGAAGAGACACCGTCCTGGAACGGCGGCCCCCAGGCGCGCGTATCGTCGCCCTGCGGCGGCTCCACCTTGAGCACGTCGGCACCGTGGTCGCCCAGGATCTGGCCGCACAGCGGGCCACCAAGAATGCGGGAGAGGTCGAGGACACGGATGCCCTGGAGGGCACCATTGGCTCTGCTCATAAAGTTTCTTTCTTCATTGGCACAACGTGCAAGACTGGCGTGTTTCAAGCCACTGGGGCGCCCAGCAAGGGCCGCCCCGCAGCGAAGGCGCCGTCCCACTCCCGCGTGCGAGAGAGGGGGAAGCGGCGTAGCCGCTCAGGGGGTGTTCTCCATCTATTCAATCCAGTTTGGCGCCGGAGGCATCGACCACGGCCTTCCATTTCGTGACCTCCTGCGCGATGAAGGTCGACAGCCCCGCTGGCGACAGATCCGATGCCGGCTCCAGCCCCTGGTCGGCAAAGGTCTTGCGGATGCGCTCGCTGCCCAGGGCCTTGCGGAAGGCCGCGTTCAGCGTCTCGATGCGGTCGGCCGGCGTGCCGGCCGGTGCCACCACGCCGAAGAACACGCTCACGTCGTAGCCGGGCAGGCCCTGCTCGGCGATGGTGGGGATGTCGGGCATGGCCTGGGAGCGCTTTTCCGTGGCCACGCCAATGGCCTTGAACTTGCCGGCCTTGATGTAGGGCATGGCGGTGAGGATGTCGGTGAAGGTCATGTTCACCTGCCCCGCCAGCAGGTCGTTGAGCGCCGGGCCCGTGCCCTTGTAGGGAATGTGCTGCAGCGAGGTGCCGGCCATCTTGTTGAACAGCACGCCGGCCAGGTGCGAGGAAGCGCCGTTGCCCGAGGACGCATAGTCCAGGCTGCCCGGCTTGGCCTTGTCCTGCGCAATCAGCTCCTGCACGGTGGTGGCCTTGGTGGCCGGGTTCACCACCAGCACGTTGGGCAGGTGGCCCACGCGGATGATGGGCGCGAAGCTGGTCTGCGGGTCGTAGTTGATCTTGCGGTACAGGTGCTTGTTGATGGCCAGCGGCCCCGAGGTGCCGAACATGATGGTGTAGCCGTCGGTCCTGGCGCGGGCCACGAAGTCGGCGCCGATGTTGCCGCCTGCGCCGGCCTTGTTCTCCACGATCACGCTCTGGCCCAGCGTCTCGGTCAGCGCTATCGCCAGCGTGCGGGCCATGGCGTCCGTGGGCCCGCCGGGCGGGAAGGGAACGACAAAGCTGATGGGCCGCTCGGGAAAGCGCTCGGCCAGGGCGGCGGCCGGCAGCGCGGCGGTGGCGGCGAGCGCACAGGCCCACAGGAATCGGCGTTTCTGGAAGGACGGCTTCTGGTCAGTGCAAGGCATGGTGTTTGTCTCCGGTACTTGTGCGGTCATCCCTGTGGACGGGATGTGTGTTCTGGGTCGGTGCGGTCGATGGGCTCAGCGTGTCCAGCCTTCGGGCAGGTCCCCTGCCGCCAGCGGGTCGCGCGGCAGCACGCGGTGCAGCAGCACCAGCTGGGCCCAGCGCATGCGTTCGGCGCTGCTGGTGCATGAGGCCTCCCAGGCCATGGCCGTGGCCGTGAAGCAGTGGTACAGGCCCGAGGCGGCGGCGCGCGCCAGGCGGTCACCGCCCTCCTCGGCCGCGCGCAGGGCCAGGGCCGCAGCCTTGTCCATGCTGGCCGACAGCGCGGCCTTGAAGTCCGTGGCCGCCTCGGTCTGGGCCAGCAGCTGGGCCGCGTGGTCGCGCAGCACGGGCAGCGAGCCTTCGCGCTTGATGGCGCGGATCACGTCCAGCGCCACGATGTTGCTGGTGCCTTCCCAGATCGATCCCAGGTGGGAGTCGCGCACCAGGCGCGGGTCGCTCCACTCCTCGATGTAGCCGCATCCGCCGCGCACTTCCATGGCGTCGCCCGTGACCTTGCGCGCGTCGCGGCAGGCGCGGAACTTGATCATGGGCGTGAGGATGCGCAGCAGGGCGTAGGCGCCGTCTTCGCCTGCGTCCGAACGCTGCAGCGCCTGGGCCGTCTGCAGCACCATGGTGCGGGCCTGCTCGGAGTAGATGCGCAGCTTGTCGAGCTGGCGCTGCATCAGCGGCATGTCCTGCAGGGCCTTGCCGAAGGCGCGGCGCTCGCGCGCCACGTACTCGGCCTCGGCCACGGCGCGGCGCATCAGCCCGGCCGAGCGCACGCCGTTGGACAGGCGCGAGTTGTTGACCATGTCGGCCATCTGCACGAAGCCCCGGCCCTGCTCGCCCACCAGGTAGGCGACGGCGCCGTCGAGCACGATCTCGCCGCTGGCCATGGAGCGCGTGCCCAGCTTGTGCTTGAGGCGCACGATGCGGTAGTGGTTGGCCGAGCCATCGTCCAGCCGGCGCGGCAGCAGGAACAGCGAGATGCCCTTCATGCCCGCTGGCGCGCCCTCCACGCGCGCCAGCACCATGGCGAAGTCGGCATCGGGGTTGGAGCAGAACCACTTGTCGCCCGACAGGCGCCAGCTGCCGTCGGCGGCCGGGCGGGCCAGCGTCTGGGTGTTGGAGATGTCCGAGCCGGCCGCCTGCTCTGTCATGAACATGGCGCCCTGGGCCTGATCCTCGAAGCGCAGCTGCGTCATGCGCGGCCAGTACTTTTCGACCAGGGCCGGCTCGCCGTACTTGCGCAGCGTGCGCGCCAGCGAGTCGGTCATGGACAGCGGGCAGCACAGGCCGAACTCGGCCTGCACGAACAGATAGGTCAGCGCGTACTTGGCCAGCGGCGGCAGCTTGCCATCCCAGCCCAGCACGCCCGTGCGGTGCGACATGACGGCCAGGCCGAACTCGCCATAGGCCACGCGCTCCATCTCCACATAGGCCGGATGCTTGACGATGCGCTGCGCATCGCGCCCCGTGCGGTCGCGGTGCTCCAGCTCGGGCGGGTTGCGGTCGGCGGTCAGTGCCCATTCATCGATCTCGCGGCCGGCCAGCGCGCCCATGCGCTCCAGATAGGGCTGCAGGTGCGCGTTCACCTCGGGCGGCAGGTACAGCGCCAGCAGCGGCTGCAACTGCGAATCGGTGGTGTACAGGTTGCTGCCGTGGCGGTCGGGCACGGCCTGGAAAGCCTGGGCGGGGGAAGACTGCATGGCGGCCAGCGCCTGCGGTTCGGGGTTCATGGTCTGTCTCCTGTGCGGGAACCGGGCCCGGGCGCATGGGCTCCGGGTCTTGGGGATGCCCCCATTCTTGGAAACAGTCCTATTCGAGTCAAATATCGATAACGTATTGATCAATAGTCAAACCGGATAGAACGCCATGGAGCTGAGACAACTGAGGTACTTTCTGGTGCTGGCCGAGGAGCTGCACTTCAGCCGCGCAGCCCAGCGCCTGTCCATCTCCCAGCCGCCGCTGAGCGTGGCCATCCGCCAGCTGGAGGAAGAGTTGGGCGCCCAGCTGTTCGAGCGCACCAGCAAGGAGGTGCGGCTCACGGCCGCCGGCAAGCACCTGCGCGTGCAGGCCCAGGACATCATGGAACAGGCCCAGCGCGTGCGCCAGGACATGCGCGCCATCGCCGACGGCGTGCAGGGCCGCATCCGGCTGGGCTTTGTGGGTTCGGCCATCTACCGCGGGCTGCCCGAGGCGCTGGAGAGCTTTCGCACCCGGCACCCGCTGGTGCGCATCGACATGCTGGAGCTCAATAGCGCAGAGCAGATCGCCTCCCTGCAGCAGGAGCGGCTGGACCTGGGCCTGCTGCACGCCACGCGCCCCGCGCCCGGCCTGCAATCACACACCCTGGTGAGCGAGCCCTTCATGGCCTGCCTGCCCGCAGGCCATGCGCGGGCCGGCCCCCCCCCCCCGGGGGGGGGCCCCGGGGGGGGGGGGGGGGGGGGGGGGCCCCGGCCCATCAATTTTGGG
>NZ_JACVUR010000028.1:0-84612 GCF_016516495.1 Delftia sp. S65 | reverse complement strand
GGTGGCCGGGGGGGGGGGGGGGGGGGGGGGGGGGGGGGGGGGGGCCCGGGCGGGGGGGGCGGCGCGGGGGGGGGGGGGCCGCTTCCAGTGGTTCTTCTTGAAGGGTGTTGTGCCTGGGAAGGCGTTCGGTCAGACGGTCGGTCAGACGGGCGCCACGCCCAGCGTGGTGCCGCCGCAGATGTAGAGCACCTGGCCGGTGACGAAGCCGTTGTCGGGCGACAGGAAGAACAGCGCGGCACGGGCCACGTCTTCCGGTGTGCCCATGCGGCCCACGGCAATGCTGTTGAGGATGCGCTGGGTCTGCGGCGCGCCCTCAGGGTTGCTCTTGGTGAACAGCTCGGTGGCGATGGGGCCGGGGCCCAGGGCGTTGACCGTGATGCGGTCGCGGCCCAGTTCCATGGCCAGGGTGCGCGTCAGGCCGATCAGGCCCGCCTTGGTCGCCGAGTAGACGATGCGGTCGGGCTTGCCCAGCGCGGCGCGCGAGGACATGTTCACGATGCGGCCCTCGCCGCAGGCACGCAGTGTGGGCAGGAAGGCCTGGACCAGCAGCATGGGCGCGCGCAGGTGCAGTCCCACCACGTCGTCGAGATGCTGGGTGCTGGCATTGTCGATGGTGCCGGGGCGCGTGGCACCCGCGTTGTTGACCAGGGCCACCACGTTGTGCGCGGCGGCAATGCGGGCCGCCGCCTCGGCCGTGGCCTGCTCGCTGGTCAGGTCGGCCTGGTAGCTCACCAGCAGCGGATGGCTCCAATCGGGCAGCACGTAGTCGAGGTTGACCACGGCGCGGCCCTGGGCCAGCAGGGCATCGGCGATGGCACGGCCGATGCCGTTGCTGGCGCCGCTGACCACGGTGACGGGTGTCTTGTTATCCACGGTGCTCATCGCAGTCTCAGACCTTTTCCAGGATCACGGCAATGCCCTGGCCCACGCCGATGCACATGGTGCACAGCGCGTAGCGGCCGCCCAGCGTGTGCAGCTGGTTCACGGCGGTGGTGGCCAGGCGCGCGCCGGAGGCGCCCAGCGGATGGCCCAGCGCAATGGCGCCGCCCCATTGGTTGACGCGGCGGTCGTCGTCGGCAATGCCCAGATCGCGCAGCACGGCCAGGCCCTGCGCGGCGAAGGCTTCGTTCAGCTCGATCACGTCCATCTGCTCCAGCGTCAGGCCGGTCAGGGCCAGCACCTTGCGCACGGCGGGCGCCGGGCCGAAGCCCATGATGCGCGGTGCCACGCCGGCCACGGCCATGCCGACCACGCGGGCGCGGGGCACCAGGTTGTATTGCTGGGCGGCTTCCTCGTTGGCCAGCAGCAGGGCGCAGGCGCCGTCGTTCACGCCGCTGGCATTGCCTGCCGTCACCGTGCCATCCGGGCGCACCACGCCCTTGAGCTTGGCCAGCGCTTCGATGGTGGTGGCGCGCGGATGCTCGTCCTGGCTCACCACGATGGCGTCGCCCTTTTTCTGGGCAATGGACACGGACACGATTTCCTTGGCCAGGTAGCCGGCCGCGATGGCGGCGGCGGCCTTTTGCTGGCTGGCCAGGGCCATGCGGTCCTGGGCTTCGCGCTCGATCTTGAAGTCGTCGGCCACGTTCTCTGCCGTCTCGGGCATGGAGTCCACGCCGTACTGCTGCTTCATCAGCTTGTTGACGAAGCGCCAGCCGATGGTGGTGTCATAGACGGCGTTGCTGCGGCTGAAGGCGCTTTCTGCCTTGGGCATGACGAAGGGCGCACGGCTCATGCTTTCCACGCCGCCCGCGATCATCAGGCGGGCCTCGCCCGCCTTGATGGCGCGCGCGGCCGTGCCCACGGCGTCCAGGCCCGAGCCGCACAGGCGGTTGATGGTGGCGCCCGGCACATCGATGGGCAGGCCGGCCAGCAGGGCGGACATGCGTGCCACGTTGCGGTTGTCTTCGCCGGCCTGGTTGGCGCAGCCGTAGAGCACGTCGGCCACGGCTGTCCAGTCCACGCCGGGGTTGCGCTCCATCAGCGCCTTGATCGGCACGGCGCCGAGGTCATCGGCACGCACCGGGGACAGGGCGCCACCGTAGCGGCCGAAGGGGGTGCGGATGGCGTCGCAGATGAAGGCCTGGTTGGACTGGCTCATGGTGTCTCCTGGAAAAAGAATGAAGAGGTGCCGGGGTGCGCCGCAGCGCACCCACTGGGGGGAGCTGAGGGATCAGGCCGTGGCCGTCGCGTCCTTGATGGGCAGGCCCACGATGGACTGCAGCTCGGCGTGCGAGAGGCCGGGCACGGTGTCGATCAGGCGCAGGCCCTCGGGCGTGCATTCCAGCGTGCACAGGTCGGTGTAGATGCGCTTGACGCAGGACAGGCCTGTGAGCGGGTAGCTGCAGGCCTCGACGACCTTGCATTCGCCGGTCTTGGTCAGCAGGTCCATCATCACCCAGGTCTGGCGTGCACCCACGGCCAGGTCCATGGCGCCGCCCACGGCGGGAATGGCACCGGCCTCGCCCGTGCTCCAGTTGGCCAGGTCGCCCGTGGCCGAGACCTGGAAGGCGCCCAGCACGCAGATGTCCAGGTGGCCGCCGCGCATCATGGCGAAGCTGTCGGCATGGTGGAAGTAGCAGCCGCCCGGCAGCAGGGTGACGGGCTGCTTGCCGGCATTGGTCAGGTCATAGTCCTCCTGGCCTTCGGCGGGCGCCGGGCCCATGCCCAGGATGCCGTTCTCGCTTTGCAGGATGACCTCGCGGCCGGCCGGGATGTGGTTGGCCACCTGGGTGGGCATGCCGATGCCCAGGTTGACATAGGCGCCGTCGAAGATGTCTTCGGCCACGCGCCGGGCCAGCTCTTGCTTGCTGCGTTTCTGGTAGCTGCTCATGCTCTTGCTTTCGGCGGTTGGGGCGCTCATGCGGTTTTCTTGAAGCCGCCGGCCTGGGTGGCCACGCGGTCGATCTTCACGATCTGGCTCACGTAGATGCCGGGCGTGACCACGGCCTCGGGATCCAGCGCGCCCAGCTCCACGATCTCGTGCACGGTGGCGATCGTGTGCTTGGCCGCCGTGGCCATCACGGGCCCGAAGTTGCGGGCCGACATGCGGTAGGTCAGGTTGCCCCAGCGGTCGCCCTTCTCGGCCTTGACCAGTGCCACGTCGCCGTGGATGGGGTGCTCCAGCACATAGTGCTTGCCGTTGATCTCGCGCGTTTCCTTGCCATTGGCCAGCTCCGTGCCATAGGCCGTGGGGCAGAAGAAGCCGCCGATGCCGGCGCCGGCGGCGCGCAGGCGCTCGGCCAGATTGCCCTGGGGCACGAGTTCCAGCTCGATCTTGCCGCTGCGGTACAGGTCGTCGAACACCCAGCTGTCCACCTGGCGGGGGAAGCTGCAGATGATCTTGCGCACCTGGCCGCTCTTGAGCAGGGCGGCCAGCCCCTGGTCGCCGTTGCCCGCGTTGTTGTTGACCACGGTCAGCTCGCGTGCGCCCTGGGCGATCAGGCCGTCGATGAGTTCGGTGGGATTGCCCGAGGTGCCGAAGCCCCCGATCAGCACGGTGGAGCCGTCCTGGACGCCCGACAACGCCTCGGCGATGGTGTCGGTGATTTTGTTGATCACTTGCTTGTCTCCGGTATGCAGGCCGCTGGCGCTGCGCTAAAATGTTCGTATTTAGAACAAAAGTTCGCAGAAAGAATTATAGAGCCATGGAAAAAAATGCCGCTTCCGTAATTTCCACAGGTGGGGTTGAAGAAGAGGGCGGCACGCCGCGCCCCGGCGACAGCTATGTGCAGTCCTTTGCGCGCGGCCTGGGCGTGATCCGCTCGTTCAGCGCCGAGGCGCCTGCGCAGACGCTCAGCGAGGTGGCGGCGCGCACGGGGCTCACGCGCGCGGGCGCCCGGCGCATCCTGCTGACGCTGCAGACGCTGGGCTATGTGAAGAGCGACGGCAAGCTGTTCCAGCTCACGCCGCGCATCATGGAGCTGGGCTTTGCCTACCTCAGCTCCACCCCGGTCTGGAACCTGGCCGAGCCCGTGATGGAAAACCTGGTCGACGAGGTCAAGGAGTCCTGCTCGGCCGCCGTGCTCGATGGCGGCGACATCGTCTATGTGCTGCGCGTGCACACCCACAAGATCATGAGCACCAACCTCGGCGTGGGCTCGCGCCTGCCGGCCTGCTGGACCTCGATGGGTCGCGTGCTGCTGGCCGGCGAGAGCGATGAATCCCTGCAGGCCCTGCTGGATGCGCGCGAGCGCCGGCAGTTCACGGCCCTGACCGAGCAGGATGATGACCGCCTTCGCCAGCGCATTCTGGAGGTGCGCGCCCAGGGCTGGGCCCTGGTGGACCAGGAACTGGCCGAAGGCCTGATCTCCATCGCGGCGCCCGTGAAGAACGCGGCCGGGCGCACCGTGGCCGCGCTCAACATCAGTGGCCAGGCCAACCGCAACAGCGCCGAGATGATGCGCGGGCAACTGCTGCCCCGGCTGCTGGCCGCCACGCAGCTGGTGAGCCAGCTGCTGCGGGCCTCATCGCGGCTTTCCCTGTAGGGCGGCGGGCGGCGGGCGGCGCAGCGCTCCATAATTGCCGATCCACGCCCCGCACTCGCACCATGGCCCGCCTGCCCCGACTCACCCTTGCGGATCTGCCGCACCACATCATCCAGCTCGGCAACAACGGCGGGGACATCTTCATCGATGCCCAGGACCGGGAAACCATGCTGGGGCTGCTGCGCGAGATGGCGCGCAGCTGCGAGCTGGCCGTGCATGCCTACGTGCTGCTGCCCAGCCAGTTCCACCTGCTGGCCACGCCCCGCACCGGCGATGGCCTGCCCAAGTTCATGCAGGCCGTGGGCCGGCGCTATGTGCGCTACTTCAACGACCGTCACGGCCGCAGCGGCACGCTGTGGGAAGGCCGCTATCGCGGCACGGTGCTGCAGCCCAGCTGGCTGCTGCCCACCATGGTCTTCATGGACGACAGCCCTGTGCGCGCCGGCCTGGTCCAGCGGCCGGCCGACTGGCCCTGGTCCAGCTACGCGCACAACGCCGGCCTGCGCAGCGACGCGCTGATCCAGCCGCATGCCGTGTTCTGGGAGCTGGGCAACACCCCGTTTGCGCGGGATGCGGCCTATGTGGAAGCCGTGGAAGAGGGGGTTGGCGCCGACGACGCCGAGCGCATCAGCCAGTCGGCGCTGCGGGGCTGGGCGCTGGGCGATGAGCAATTCATTGCCGATTTACAACAGCGCACCGAGCGCCGTGTGACCCGCCAACGTGCCGGTCGTCCGCCCGGACGGACCAATGAGCGCACCACAACAGTGCGTTAGTACCCACTGATGGCCTGCAAGTGCTTGATTCCTCACTGCAGGTCTTTGTGAAATAAATATGTCCCTTATTAATTTCCGATTTTTTTGTTCTGGAATTAATTGGGATCTGACCCTTATATAAATTTATTGCATGAGGTGATGCCTTGCCTTAGTCTTGCGTTCCCTGCGAAAAATTTGAGGATTCCGCCATGACGACGGCTGCCGAGATCAAGCATCTCCAAGACCACGGTCTGTACTCCAAGAGCAACGAGCACGACGCCTGCGGCCTCGGCTTTGTTGCACATATCAAGGGCGTCAAGCGCCATGACATCGTCACCGGCGCGCTCAAGATCCTCGAAAACATCGACCATCGCGGCGCCGTGGGCGCCGACAAGCTCATGGGCGATGGCGCGGGCATTCTGATCCAGATTCCCGACCAGCTCTACCGCGAAGAGATGGCAAAGCAGGGCGTGGCCCTGCCGCCGGCGGGCGAGTACGGCGTGGGCATGATCTTCCTGCCGAAGGAACACGCCTCGCGCCTGGCCTGCGAGCAGGAGATGGAACGCGCCATCAAGGCCGAAGGCCAGGTCCTGCTGGGCTGGCGCGATGTGCCCGTGAACCGCGACATGCCCATGTCGCCCACGGTCCAGGAAAAGGAGCCCATCCTGCGCCAGGTCTTCATCGGCCGCGGCGCCGACGTGATCGTGCAGGACGCGCTGGAGCGCAAGCTGTACGTGATCCGCAAGACGGCCAGCGCCGCCATCCAGAATCTCAAGCTCAAGCACAGCAAGGAATACTACGTTCCCAGCATGAGCAGCCGCACCGTGGTCTACAAGGGCCTGCTGCTGGCCGACCAAGTGGGCGTGTACTACAACGACCTGTCCGACGAGCGCTGCGTCTCGGCCATCGGCCTGGTGCACCAGCGCTTTTCCACCAACACCTTCCCCGAGTGGCCGCTGGCCCACCCCTACCGCTACGTGGCCCACAACGGTGAAATCAACACCGTGCGCGGCAACTACAACTGGATGCTGGCGCGCGAAGGCGTGATGGCCTCGCCCGTGCTGGCCGAGGACCTCAAGAAGCTCTATCCCATCAGCTTCGCCGGCCAGTCCGACACGGCAACGTTCGACAACTGCCTGGAGCTGCTGACCATGGCCGGCTACCCCATCAGCCAGGCCGTGATGATGATGATTCCCGAGCCCTGGGAGCAGCACGAGTCCATGGACGAGCGCCGCCGCGCCTTCTATGAATACCACGCCGCCATGATGGAGCCCTGGGACGGCCCGGCCTCCATCGTGTTCACCGACGGTCGCCAGATCGGCGCCACGCTGGACCGCAACGGCCTGCGCCCCTCGCGCTACGTGATCACCGATGACGATCTGGTCATCCTGGCTTCCGAGGCCGGCGTGCTGCCCGTGCCCGACAGCTCCATCGTGCGCAAGTGGCGCCTGCAGCCCGGCAAGATGCTGCTGATCGACCTGGAGCAGGGCCGCCTGATCGAGGACGACGAGCTCAAGGCCAACATCGTCAACACCAAGCCCTACAAGCAGTGGATCGAGAACCTGCGCATCAAGCTGGGCAGCGTGGGCGGTGACACCCATGCCGGCCCCGAGGCCGCCAGCCTGCCGCTGCTCGAGCGCCAGCAGGCCTTCGGCTTCACGCAGGAAGACATCAAGTTCCTGCTGGCCCCCATGGCGAAGAACGGCGAGGAAGGCATCGGCTCCATGGGCAACGACAGCCCGCTGGCCGTGCTGTCGGACAAGAACAAGCCGCTGTACAACTACTTCCGCCAGATGTTCGCGCAGGTGACCAACCCGCCGATCGACCCCATCCGCGAAGCCATCGTGATGTCGCTGGTGTCCTTCATCGGACCCAAGCCCAACCTGCTGGACATCAACCAGGTCAACCCGCCCATGCGCCTCGAAGTGCACCAGCCCGTGCTGGACTTCGCCGACATGGCCAAGCTGCGCGACATCGAACGCCACACGCAGGGCAAGTTCAAGAGCGCAACGATCGACATCACCTACCCGCTGTCCTGGGGCAAGCAGGGCGTGGAAGCCAAGTTGGCATCGCTGTGCGCGCAGGCCGTGGACGCCATCAAGGGCGGCGCCAACATCCTGATCATCAGCGACCGCCATGTGAGCGCCACCCAGGTGGCCATTCCCGCGCTGCTGGCGCTGTCGGCCATCCACCAGCACCTGGTGCGCGAGGGCCTGCGCACCACGGCCGGCCTGGTCGTGGAAACGGGCACGGCGCGCGAAGTGCACCACTTCGCCGTGCTGGCGGGCTACGGCGCCGAGGCCGTGCATCCCTACCTGGCCATGGAAACCCTGGCCGACATGCACAAGGAGCTGGGCGGCGACCTGTCGGCCGACAAGGCCATCTACAACTACGTCAAGGCCATCGGCAAGGGCCTGTCCAAGATCATGTCCAAGATGGGCGTGTCCACCTACATGTCCTATTGCGGCGCCCAGCTGTTCGAGGTGATCGGCCTGAACAGCGACACCGTGGACAAGTACTTCACCGGCACGGCCAGCCGCGTCGAGGGCATCGGCGTCTTCGAGATCGCCGAGGAAACCATCCGCAACCACCGCGCGGCCTTCGGTGACGATCCCGTGCTGGAGACCATGCTGGATGCCGGTGGCGAATACGCCTGGCGCGCCCGTGGCGAAGAGCACATGTGGTCGCCCGACGCCATCGCCAAGCTGCAGCATTCCACGCGCTCCAACAACTGGAGCACGTACAAGGAATACGCCCAGCTGATCAACGACCAGAGCAAGCGCCACATGACGCTGCGCGGCCTGTTCGAGTTCAAGTTCGACCCGGCCAAGGCCATTGCGCTGGACCAGGTCGAATCGGCCAAGGACATCGTCAAGCGCTTTGCCACAGGCGCCATGTCGCTGGGCTCGATCAGCACCGAGGCCCATGCCACGCTGGCCGTGGCCATGAACCGCATCGGCGGCAAGAGCAACACCGGCGAAGGCGGGGAAGATCCCCAGCGCTACCGCAACGAGCTCAAGGGCATCCCGATCAAGAAGGGCGAGACCCTTGGCTCCATCATCGGCGCTGACAAGGTCGAGGCCGACATCGAACTGCAGGACGGCGACTCGCTGCGCTCCAGGATCAAGCAGGTGGCATCGGGCCGCTTCGGCGTCACGGCCGAATACCTGTCGTCCTCGGACCAGGTGCAGATCAAGATGGCCCAGGGCGCCAAGCCCGGCGAAGGCGGCCAGCTGCCCGGCGGCAAGGTGTCCGACTACATCGGCAAGCTGCGCCACTCCGTGCCCGGCGTCGGCCTGATCTCGCCCCCGCCCCACCACGACATCTACTCCATCGAGGATCTGGCCCAGCTGATCCACGACCTGAAGAACGTGGCGCCGCATGCCGATATCTCGGTCAAGCTCGTGTCCGAAGTGGGCGTGGGCACCATCGCGGCCGGCGTGGCCAAGTGCAAGAGCGACCACGTGGTGATCGCGGGGCACGACGGCGGCACGGGCGCATCGCCCTGGTCGTCCATCAAGCATGCGGGCTCGCCCTGGGAAATCGGCCTGGCCGAGACCCAGCAGACCCTGGTGCTCAACCGCCTGCGCGGCCGTATCCGCGTTCAGGCCGACGGCCAGATGAAGACCGGCCGCGACGTCGTCATCGGCGCGCTGCTGGGCGCCGACGAGTTCGGCTTCGCCACGGCGCCCCTGGTCGTCGAGGGCTGCATCATGATGCGCAAGTGCCACCTGAACACCTGCCCCGTGGGCGTGGCCACGCAGGACCCGGTCCTGCGCGCCAAGTTCTCGGGCAAGCCCGAGCATGTGGTGAACTACTTCTTCTTCATCGCCGAGGAAGTGCGCCAGATCATGGCCCAGCTGGGCGTGGCCAAGTTCGACGACCTGATCGGCCGTGCCGACCTGCTGGACACCCGCAAGGGCCTGCAGCACTGGAAGGCCCAGGGCCTGGACTTCTCGCGCCTGTTCGCCCAGCCCGAAGTGCCCGCCGACGTGGCGCGCTTCCATGTCGAAAAGCAGGACCACCTGCTGGACAAGGCGCTGGACGTGAAGCTCATCGAGCGCTGCAAGCCCGCCATCGAGAACGGCGAGCGCGTGCGCATCATGGAAGTGGCGCGCAACGTGAACCGCTCCGTGGGCGCCATGCTCTCCGGTGCCGTGACGCGCGTGCATCCCGAAGGCCTGCCGGATGACACCATCCGCATCCACTTCGAGGGAACCGGCGGCCAGTCCTTCGGCGCTTTCCTGTGCAACGGCATCACGCTGAACCTGCGCGGCGATGCCAACGACTACACGGGCAAGGGCCTGTCCGGCGGCCGCGTGGTGGTGCATGCCAGCCATGAATTCCGCGGCGACACGACGACCAACACCATCGTCGGCAACACCGTGATGTTCGGTGCCACCAGCGGCGAGGCCTTCTTCGGCGGCGTGGCCGGCGAGCGTTTCGCGGTCCGCCTGTCGGGCGCCACGGCCGTGGTCGAAGGCGTGGGCGACCACGGCTGCGAATACATGACCGGCGGCACCGTGGTGGTGCTGGGCAAGACGGGCCGCAACTTCGCGGCCGGCATGAGCGGCGGCGTGGCCTATGTCTATGACGAGGATGGCCGCTTCGCCGAGCGCTGCAACAAGGCGTCCGTCTCGCTGGACCAGGTTCTGCCCCACGACGAGCACCTGGCCCAGGTCTCGCCCGCCGTCTGGCACCGCCGCGAAACCGACGAACGCCAGCTGCGCGCGCTGATCGAGGCGCACAGCCGCTGGACCGGCTCCAAGCGTGCCCGCGACCTGCTGGACAACTGGGCGGCGGCCCGCTCCAAGTTCGTCAAGGTCTTCCCCAGCGAGTACAAGCGTGCCCTGTCCGAGATGTACGAGCGCCAGGTGATGGAAGAGCCCGCCACGCCCGAGGTCGAGGAACACGCCAAGGAAGCCGTGGCCGCCAAATAACAAGGAAGCGAAGGATGCAGGCAGCAGCCCGCATCCATCCCTGCACCCCACACATCAGGACAACGAATCATGGGAAAGACCACCGGCTTCATGGAATATGAACGCCTCGAGGAGGGCTACGCGCCCGTCGTCGAGCGCGTGAAGCACTACAAGGAATTCGTCATCGGCCTCGATGACAGCCAGGCCAAGATCCAGGGCGCGCGCTGCATGGACTGCGGCACGCCGTTCTGCAACAGCGGCTGCCCGGTCAACAACATCATTCCGGACTTCAACGACCTGGTCTTCCACGGCGGCTGGAAGAGCGCCAGCGCCGTGCTGCACAGCACCAACAACTTCCCCGAGTTCACCGGCCGCATCTGCCCCGCGCCTTGCGAGGCCGCCTGCACCCTGAACATCAACGACGACGCCGTGGGCATCAAGTCCATCGAGCACGCCATCATCGACCGTGCCTGGGCCGAAGGCTGGGTCAAGCCGCTGCCCAGCAGCCGCAAGACCGGCAAGAAGGTCGCCGTGGTCGGCGCAGGCCCCGCAGGCCTGGCCGCATCGCAGCAACTGGCGCGCGCCGGCCACGATGTCACGCTGTTCGAGAAGAACGACCGCGTGGGCGGCCTGCTGCGCTACGGCATTCCCGACTTCAAGATGGAGAAGTCGCACATCGACCGCCGCGTCGAGCAGCTCGTGGCCGAAGGCGTCAAGATCCGTACCGGCGTGCTGGTGGCGGGCAAGGACGGCCTGGGCGAAGACTCCAAGGTCACCAACTGGGCCAAGGAAACCGTCAGCCCCGAGCAGCTCATGGCCGAGTTCGACGCCGTGCTGCTGACAGGCGGTGCCGAGCAGTCGCGCGACCTGCCCGTGCCGGGGCGCGAACTCAAGGGCATCCATTTCGCCATGGAGTTCCTGCCGCAGCAAAACAAGGTCAACGCCGGCGACAAGCTCAAGGGCCAGCTGCGGGCCGATGGCAAGCATGTCATCGTCATCGGTGGCGGCGACACCGGCTCCGACTGCGTGGGCACCAGCAACCGCCATGGCGCCGTCAGCGTGACCCAGTTCGAGCTGATGCCCATGCCGCCCGAGCAGGAGAACAAGCCCCTGGTCTGGCCCTACTGGCCGATCAAGCTGCGCACCAGCTCCAGCCACGAGGAAGGCTGCGAGCGCGAGTTCGCCATCGCCACCAAGGAGTTCATCGGCGAGAAGGGCCAGGTCACGGCCGTCAAGACCGTGCGCATCGAAATGAAGGACGGCAAGATGGTCGAGGTGCCCGGCAGCGAGCAGGTGCTCAAGGCCGACCTGGTGCTGCTGGCCATGGGCTTCGTCAGCCCCGTGCAGGCCGTGCTCGATGCCTTTGGCGTGGACAAGGACGCACGCGGCAACGCCAAGGCCACCACCGACTTCACGGGCGGCTACGCCACCAGCGTGCCCAAGCTCTTCGCCGCCGGCGACGTGCGCCGCGGCCAGTCCCTGGTGGTCTGGGCCATCCGCGAAGGCCGCCAGGCCGCTCGCTCCATCGACGAATTCCTCATGGGCACGTCCGACCTGCCTCGGTGAGATGCCAACCCCGGAAGGGGCTTGGCCATAGACAAAGAAAAAGCCCTTGGTGATGAACCAAGGGCTTTTTATTACAGATTCCTCGTGTTTCAGCGTAGGCCCTTGAAACTGGCGCGCCCTAAAGCGAGGGACACCGAGGAAGGGCCTGGGCCGGCCGCGCCGCCCCGCACCGAGGGTGTCGTCCCCCTCTGGGGGAAGGCGCGAAGCGACTCAGGGGGAGGGTTTATCCTCTGCCGGCTTGTCCACTGCGGTGCAGGGTTCGGCTTCTTCTTCCGGCGCCTTGGAGACGCGGCTGAACCAGCCGGCGCCCAGGATGCCTATTTCGTAAAGAATGCACATCGGAATGGCCAGGGCCAGTTGGGAGATCACGTCGGGCGGCGTGACCACGGCGGCGATGATGAAGGCCACCACGATGAAGTAGCCGCGGAAGGACTTGAGCTTGGCGATGTCCACCAGGCCGAAGCGCACCAGCAGCATGACCACGATGGGCACCTGGAAGGCCAGGCCAAAGGCCAGGTACAGCGAAAGGATGGCCTCCACATACGAGGCGATGTCCGGCGTGGCCGCCACGCTGTCCGGGGTGAAGCCCTGGATGAAGGCAAACATCTTGTCGAGCACGAAGAACTGCACGAAGGCGATGCCGATATAGGCCAGCAGGCTGCCGAAGATGATCAGCGGCAGCGCGAAGCGCTTTTCATGGCTGTACAGGCCGGGCGCCACGAAGGCCCACATCTGGTACATGATCCAGGGCAGCACGGCCAGCACGCCCACCATCATCAGCACCTTGAGCGGTACGAAGAAGGGCGTGAACACGCCCACCGCGATGAGCTTGGCATCGGGCGGCATGTGGGCCTTGATCGGATGGGCGATGAAGTCGATCAGCCCGTTGGGGCCGGGCCACACGGCCAGCACGGCGATCGCCAGACCGATGCCGTAGATGCAGTAGAGCAGGCGGTCGCGCAGCTCCATCAGGTGCTGGACGAAAGGCTGCTCGGTGCCTGCCAGCTCGTCGTCTTTAGGTGGAATGTCGGACATGGTGCGAAACCGCGGCGGGCCGCAAGGGCATCCACGGACCTGGGGTGAAAAGCAGAAAGCCCGACGGATCGGGCAGGATTCGGCAATGGCGGGTGCCCGGGTGGCAGAGGCTGGGCTGGTTGCCTCGTGGCCCGCGGCGCGCCGGCATCTTCAGCGGGACTTCTGGGGGCGAAAGCGCGCCACGCGCGCCGCGCCCGACTGCGCCTTGGTGCGCACGCCGGCGCGGGCCTTGTACCACTGGGGCACGGCGGCACGCTTGAGGCGCCAGTTCTTGCCCGGGTGGCGGTAGGCCGGCGCCACGGCGCTGTACGTATCGCTGTCGGTGCCGTAGGAAGAGGAGTCGTACGAGGAAGACGTGCCGTTGAGCGATGCCGTGGACTCGTTCCAGTCCTTCTCGAAGTTGGCGGCTGAAGTGTGGATGGACTGCTCGACGTCTCGCGCCGCGCCCTCCACGGTGTCCTTCATCTTGCGCAACTCGTCGAGTTCCATCGAACGGTTGACCTCGGCCTTCACATCGGAGACATAGCGCTGGGCCTTGCCCAGCAGGGTGCCGACGGTACGCGCCACGCGCGGCAGCTTCTCGGGACCGATGACCACGAGGGCCACGGCACCGATGAGCGCCATCTTGGAAAGGCCAATATCAAACATGGAAGCTTGGCGTGCGGGCCATCAGCTCTTTTGCTTGGCTTCGACGTCGATGGTGGTCTTGTCGGCAGCCGTCTGGCCGGCGACCTGGCCGGGAGCGGCTGCGGGAGTGTCGGTGGAGGTCGAACCGTCCTTCACGCCGTCCTTAAAGCCCTTGACGGCGCCGCCGAGGTCGGAACCGATGTTCTTCAGCTTCTTGGTGCCGAACACCAGAACCACGATGGCCAGGACGATCAGCCAATGCCAGATGGAAAACGAGCCCATGAGAATCTCTCCTAAGAATTGCAGGTCATTTTAGACGCCGGGCCATGGCGGCAGTTCGCAAGGCCCCACAAAAGCCGTTTGGCCGACGCAAGAAACAGGGGGTGCCTCAAGCAAGAGACGGGCCACCTTGTGCCGGGCGGCAGTCGTCTGCCGCAGGCAGCGTGGCCGCTGCGGCGTTTTCAGCCCTTGAGTTTCAGCCCTTGAGCCAGGGGCGGGGGCCGCCCATGACGTGGATGTGCAGGTGGTGGACTTCCTGGCCGCCTTCGGTGCCGGTGTTGACCACCAGGCGAAAGCCGCCGTCGGGATACGGGTTGCAGCCTTGCTCGGCAGCCAGGCGGGGCGCCAGCGCCATCAGGCGGCCCAGCAGCGGGGCGTCCTCGGCCTGGACCTGGGCCATGGAGGGGATGTGCTTCTTGGGCACCATCAGGAAGTGGATGGGCGCGCCGGGATGGATGTCGTGGAATGCGAAGACTTCTTCGTCCTCATAGACCTTGCGGGAAGGGATCTCGCCTTTGGTGATGCGGCAAAACAGGCAGTTCGGGTCGTGGTCGTGCATGGCGCTACAGGAATCCTGGGAGGCTGGCGGTAGGTTGGAAATCAGGCCGGATTGTCGTTGATGCGCAGCGTCTGGCGCACGCCGATGTCGCTGCGGTGCTGCTGGAGCCACTGCTGGCCCTGCTCGCGTCCGAGCTCGAACAGCTCGCGCACGAAGCGCATGTCGGAGCGCGTCTTGGTCGAGGCGCCATAGCCCTTGAGCACGGAGCCGCCGTCCACGCGGTGCAGCAGCACCTTTTTGTAGCGTGTCGGGTCCAGCTTGCCCTGCTCGAGCAGGCGCTTGACGAACTCGATGGCGCGTAGCTCGGCCAGCAGGCCGGCGTTGAATGTGACCTCGTTCATGCGGTCCATGATGTCGGCCGCCGTGTTGGGCAGATCGGTGTGCTCGATGGGGTTGATCTGCACCAGCAGGATGTCGCTGGACGCCGTGCCGTAGATCAGCGGGTACAGCGCCGGGTTGCCCGAAAAGCCGCCATCCCAGTACGGCTCGCCATCGATTTCCACGGCCTTGAACAGCTGCGGCAGGCAGGCCGAGGCCATGACCGCGTCGGCACTGAGTTTTCTGCCCGAAAAGATGCAGCCCCGGCCCGTGCGCACATTGGTGGCGCAGACAAAGACCTTGGGCACCACGCCTTCCACGGGCGGATGCGTCAGCGCCTCGAAATCCACGACCCGTTCGAGCAGCTTGCGCAGCGGGTTGATGTCCAACGGGTTGGTCTGGTAGGGCGAGAAGAACTGGTTGAGCACGCCCATGAAGGGGCTGCCCGGCAGGGGCGCGCCCCACATCAGGCTGCCCATGGTGCCCACGCCTTCCCACAGTTCGGTCAGCGTGGCGCGGGCCAGCTCGGCCCCCAGCGCCTGGGCGGCCACCGGATCGCTTTCCTGGCGTGCAGCCTTGGCAAAGCCCTGGGCCAGGGCCACTGCATTCATGGCACCGGCGCTGGTACCGCTGATGCCGTCGAAGACAAAGCTGCCGTCTTCCAGCAGCGCATCGAGCACGCCCCAGGTCAGGGCACCGTGCGAGCCCCCGCCCTGCAGGGCGAGGTTGATCTTGCAGGTCGGGGTCGGAGTCATGGCGGTGTGCCCGGGACCTTCAGCGGTCCACGGCCTGGTTGCGGTTCATGGCGACCATGCCGCGCACGATGCGGTAGAGGAACCAGATGGAGATGACGGTCCAGGCGATCCAGCCGGGCACGAAGAACAGCAGCCACAGCGGCGCCGTGACCAGGTACAGGATGCCGGCCCAGATCACGCTGCGGATGCGCCACGAGAAGTGGTTGGCCATCCAGCTGCCTTCGGCGTCGCCGCGCTTGACCAGATCGATGATCAGGGCGATCACCAGCAGCGCAATGCTGGGCTGTGCGCCCGGCACGACGGCGGCCACGGCCACCACCAGGTGCAGCAGGTAGCTGACCCAGCCCCAGGCCTTGAGGCCTTCGATGCGGGACTGGTCCAGGGCACGGACTTCGATGTAATCGTCATTCATGGCAGCGGTCCTTTCTCGTTCACATCACGTTCCTGGGCCTTGCGCAGCGCCTTTTCCTCGATGCCGCTGGTGCCTTCGCGGCGTTCCAGCTCGGCAACGACCTGGGCGGGCGTCAGGCCATAGTGGGCCAGGGCGATCATGCTATGGAACCACAGATCGGCCACTTCGTAGAGGATTTTGCCGGCGTCTCCGCCATGGTCTGCGTCCTTGGCGGCCATGACCACTTCGGTGGCCTCTTCGCCGATCTTCTTCAGAAAGGCATCCGGGCCCTTGTGCAGCAGGCGGGCGACGTAGCTCTTGTCGGGGTCGCCGCCATTGGCGGGCTTGCGGCTTTCGATGACGGCGGCCAGGCGCGCCAGGGCGTCCAGCGAGGAAGTGCTTGCGGTGTCGTTCATGTTCGTGGAATTCATTTGTAGATCGATTCGGGGTCTTTCAAGACCGGATCGACGGCCTGCCACTGGCCGTTCTGCAGCACGCTGTAGAAGCAGCTGTGGCGCCCCGTGTGGCAGGCAATGCCGGGCTCGTGGCCGGTCTGGGTGATCTTGAGCAGGACCACGTCGTTGTCGCAGTCGATGCGCACCTCGTGCACGGTCTGCACGTGGCCCGATTCCTCGCCCTTGAACCACAGCTTGTTGCGCGAGCGGCTGAAGTAGACGGCGCGGCCGAGCTCGGCCGTCTTGGCCAAGGCCTCGCGGTTCATCCAGGCGAACATCATCACGTCGCCCGTGTCCTTTTCCTGCGCGATCACGGGCACCAGGCCCTGCGCATCCCATTTGACTTGATCTAGCCAGTTCATTGCCTGCATTGTGAATATCCTGGGTGGGCATCCCTGTGACAGGATTGTCAGGAATTGCCTGGATTGAAAATACACCCCCTGAGTCGCTTCGCGCCTTCCCCCTCTCTCGCTGCGCGGGAGGGAGACGACAGCCTTGCTGCGGGGCGGCCCTTGCTCGCTGTCCCTGGTCCCTTGGGCCGCGCCGGTTTCATGGGTTGTGGGCGGCGCGAGCGCCATGGAAAACTGAAATGAAGGAGTCCGCCGACGCGCCGTATCAGAGGCGCACGGGCACGCCGCGCTCTGCCATGCGTTGCTTGGCCTGGCCCACGGTGAATTCACCGTAGTGGAAGATGCTGGCGGCCAGCACGGCGTCGGCGCCGCCCAGGGTCACGCCATCGGCCAGGTCGTCCAGCGAGCCCACGCCGCCCGAGGCGATCACGGGCACGGGCACGGCGTCGCTGACGGCGCGCGTGAGCTTCAGGTCGAACCCGGACTTGGTGCCGTCGCGGTCCATGCTGGTCAGCAGGATCTCGCCCGCGCCGCGGCGCGCCATTTCGGCGGCCCACTGCACGGCATCCAGGCCGGTGTTCTTGCGTCCGCCGTGGCTGTACACGTCCCAGCCGGGGCCGGCAGCGCGGCCATCGGCGCCCATGCGCTGCTCGTCCTCGGCCGTGCGCCGCTTGGCATCGATGGCCACGACGATGCATTGCGCGCCGTACTTGTCGGAGGCCGCGTTGATCACGTCGGGGTTGGCGATGGCGGCCGAGTTGAAGCTGGTCTTGTCGGCGCCCGCGTTGAGCAGGCGGCGCACGTCCTCGACGGTGCGCACACCGCCGCCGACGGTCAGGGGAATGAAGACCTGGCTGGCCACGGACTCGATGATGGGCAGGATCAGGTCGCGCCCGTCGCTGGTGGCCGTGATGTCCAGGAAGGTCAGCTCGTCCGCGCCCTGGGCGTTGTAGCGCGCGGCGATCTCCACCGGGTCGCCCGCATCGCGCAGTTCCACGAAGTTCACGCCTTTGACGACGCGCCCTCCCGTGACGTCAAGACAGGGGATGATGCGTTTGGCAAGCATGGGCAGACTCGTGGCTAGGGCGTGAAACAAGGGCGAAAAGATACCACGCCCTCGGCGCCCGCAGGCGCTGCGGGGTTCAGCGCTTGAGGCCTGCGGCCTGGCTTTGCCAACGCCATGCGTCCTCGCACATGCGATCGATATCCAGCGCAGCCTTCCAGCCCAGCAGGCGCTCGGCCTCGGCGGGGTCGGCCCAGCACTGGGCCACGTCGCCGGGGCGGCGCGCCACGATCTGGTAGGGCACGGGGCGGCCGCTGGCGCGCTCGAAGGCCTTGACCATCTCCAGCACCGAGACCGGGCGCCCCGTGCCCAGGTTCACGGTCAGCAGGCCCTGTTGCTCGCGCAGATAGCGCAGCGCCGCCAGGTGGCCGCGCGCCAGGTCGGTGACGTGGATGTAGTCGCGCACGCCCGTGCCGTCCGGCGTCGCATAGTCATCGCCATAAACACTGAGCTGCTGGCGCTGGCCGATGGCGACCTGCGACACATAGGGCATGAGGTTGTTGGGGATGTCGCGCGGGTCCTCGCCGATCAGGCCGCTTTCATGGGCGCCCACGGGGTTGAAGTAGCGCAGCCGTGCCAGGCTCCACTGGCCGGGCTCGGCCCGGTCCAGGTCGGCCAGCATTTCCTCGATCCACAGCTTGCTGCGGCCGTAGGGGTTGGTGGCGGACAGCGGAAAGTCTTCGCGGATCGGCAGGCTGGCCGGATCGCCGTAGACCGTGGCCGAGGAGGAGAACACCAGGCTGCGCACGCCCGCCGTCCGCATGGCCTGCAGCAGGGCCACCGTGCCGCCCACGTTGTGTTCGTAGTAGCGCAGCGGCTGGGCCACGGACTCGCCCACTGCCTTGAGCGCGGCGAAGTGGATCACCTCGCGGATGGAGTGCTCGGCAAACAGCCGCTCCAGCGCGGCGCGGTCGCGCACGTCGCCCTCGACGCACAGCGGGCGCCGGCCCGTGATGCGTTCCATGCGGTCGAGCACATCGGGGCTGCTGTTGCTGAAGTTGTCGTAGATCAGGTAGGGCTCGCCCGCAGCGGCGAGTTCCACGCAGGTATGCGAGCCGATGAAGCCGGCGCCGCCTGTGACCAGAATCATGAATACCTTTCATTGGTGATTTTTCTGCCTGCCTAGTATCGCCATAACCCAGCTTCCCCCGTGCTTCAAGGGCGCCGAGCACAAAAGTAGGGAGAAGACACGTTTGCAGACAAAAACCGGTATGCTCGCGCCCGCATTTCGTCGGACTGACGATAGCTTTTATCAAATCGACTAGAAATTTGATGTACAAAAACTATGAATTGACCGTGCGTGGCCACACCCCAAGGAGAAGGCCGTGAACGCTTTCCTGCGAACCTGCCTGTTTTGCTGGGGGCTGTTGTGCGGCTGGGCGGTGCAGGCCGCCGAGCCAGCGGTTGCCGTCTATTACGGGAACAAGGCCTCGCTCAGTGAACTGAGCCTCTACGACATCGCTGTCGTGGAGCCGGGCCACGGCTACGACCCCGTTCAATTCCGCAAGCAGGCTCCGGGCAGCGAACTCTACGCATATGCCTCCGTGGCCGAGGTGCTGCCCGAGCGCGCCTACTTCAGCAAGATTCCCGAGGCCTGGAAGATGGCGCGCAACGGCGCCTGGCAGTCCATCGTCCTGGACCAGACGCCTGCCCAGTGGCCCGCCTTCTTCGCCGACGAGGTGATCGCACCGCTGTGGAAGCAGGGCTTTCGCGGCTTCTTCCTGGACACGCTGGACTCCTACCGCCTGGCCGCGAATTTCGACGAAAAGGCCCAGCAGGACGGCCTGGTGCGCGTCATCGAGACGCTGCACCAGCGCTACCCCGGCATCCGGCTGATCCTGAACCGGGGCTTCGAGATCGTGCCGCGCGTGAGGGACAAGGTACAGATGGTGGCGGCCGAGTCGCTGTTGCGGGGCTGGGATGCCAGCCTCAAGCGCTATGTGAACGTGCCCGAGAAAGACCGCGAATGGCTGCTGCAGCAACTGCAGACCATCCGTGAGCGTGACCGCCTGCCGGTGCTGTCCATCGACTACGTGGCCCCGCACGACCGCGACGCCACGCGCGAGACGGCCCGCCGCATTGCGCAGCTGGGCATCATTCCGTGGGTGTCGGATGCAGGCCTGCAGACCCTGGGCATAGGCCAGGTGGAGGCGGTGGCGCGCAGGGTGTTGATTCTCTACAACGGTGCCGACTATCCGTCCATCAACGGCGCATCGGCGCACCGCTTTCTGGAAATGCCCATCAACTACATGGGCTACGTTGCCGACTACGCCGATGTGCGCGAGCCCCTGCCCGAAGGCGTGGCGCGCGACCGCTATGCCGGCGTGGTGAGCTGGTTCGGCGGCGCGGTGCCCGAGATGCGGGCCAAAAGCGTGCGGCAGTGGCTGGCCAACCAGGTGCAGCAGGGCATGCCGCTGCTGGTGCTCAATACGCTGGGCCTGTCCCAGGACCGCACCATGTCGGCCGCCCTGGGCACGCGCAGCACGGAAGCGGCACCCGTGTTCCCGCTGCGGCGCGCCGAGCAGGCCCCGCTCATGGGGTTCGAGATACCGCCGGCCGAGCCCGCGCACGACTACGAAGGCTGGGAGTTCACGCCGCAGATGGCCAAGGGCAGCCGCGAGCTGCTGTCCTTCGATGACAAGCGGGGGCGCCGCTTCGTCTCTGCCGCCATCACGCCCTGGGGCGGCTTTGCACTCATGCCCTATGTGGTGGTTGGCATGCCGGGCACCGACCAGTCGCGCTGGGTGATCGACCCCTTCGCGCTGTTGCGCGAGGCGCTGCGCCTCCAGGACTTTCCGGCGCCCGACGTCACCACCGAGAACGGCCGCCGCCTGTTGTTGGCCCATGTGGATGGCGACGGCTTTCCCTCCAGGGCCGAGCTGCCGGGCACGCCGTTCGCCGGTGAAGTGCTGCGCCGCGAGATCCTGGAGCGCTACAAGATCCCGCACACCATCTCGGTCATCGAGGCCGAAGTCTCGCCGCAGGGCCTGTATCCGCAGTGGGCCGAGCAGCTGGAGGGCATTGCCAAGCGCATCTTCGCCATGCCCCATGTCGAGATCGCCAGCCATTCCTACTCGCACCCCTTCTTCTGGGAGCCCGGGGCGGCGCCCAACGAGGACGACAGCAAGGAGGTGAATCTCAACCTCCACATCCCCGGCTACCAGATGGACATGAACCGGGAGATCAACGGCTCGGTCGACTACATCCGCAAGCGCCTGGCGCCGCCCGGCAAGCCGGTGGACGTGTTCCTGTGGACCGGCAACACGGCGCCCAGCGCCGAGGCCCTGGCCATCTCCGATGCCGCCGGCCTGCTCAACATGAATGGTGGCGACACGGCCATCACGCGCAGCAATCCCTCGCTCACCGAGGTGCGCAGCTGGGGTCTGCGCAAGGGCGGCCACCTGCAGATCTATGCGCCCGTCACCAACGAGAACATCTACACCAACCTCTGGCACGGGCCGTTCTACGGCTTCGAGCGCGTCATCGAGACCTTCGAGATGACCGAGGCTCCCCGGCGCCTGAAGGCCGTGGACATCTACTACCACTCCTACTCCGCCAGCAAGCAGGCCAGCATCAAGGCGTTGCACAGGATCTACCAGTGGGCGCTGGCGCAGCGGCTGAACCCGGTCTACAGCTCCGAGTACATCCGCAAGGTGCAGGATTTCTACGAATTCGCCATAGGCCGCGACGCGCAGGGCTGGCGCCTGCGGGGTCCGGGCCAGCTGCGCACGCTGCGCATGCCGCCCGGCATGGCCCTGCCTTCCATGGCTGCCAGCAGCGGCATTGCCGGCTATGCCAAGGGGGCAGACGGCAGCTACCTGCACCTGGCCGGCAGCGACGGATACCTGGTGCAACAGACGCAACAGGACGCCGCAGGCGCGGCCGCCCATGCGGCGCGCCCCTATCTGGTGGATGCCAATGCCCGGCTCACGCAATGGCAGCCCCAGGCCGACGGCGGTGTGCGCTTCGCCCTGCAGGGCCATGTGCCGCTGGAGCTGCGCATGTACCTGCCTGCCGGCTGTTCGCTGAGTTCCGCGAACGCCGCCACGCCCCTCCTTGCCGTGGCGGGTGCCGATACCGGCAACGCCAACCTCCGTTCCTTCAGAAGTACCCAAAACAGTGTCGAACTCCAAGCGCAATGCCGGGGGCTCTGAGCGCCCCATCACGGTTCCCTTCTGGCTGATCGCGCTGCTGGCGGTACTGATCGGTGGCGCCCTGTGGATGCTGTTTCCCAAGCAGGATCTGGAGCGCCGGCTCTCCGTTACCGGAGATGACTCCGAGCTGTCCTACAACTACCTGAGCAACCTGCTCAAGAGCGATCCCGGCAACGAGAACCTGCGCGCCCTGCTCAAGGCCAAGGAAGAGCGCCTGCAGGCCATCAAGCTGGCGCGGGAAGAGGCGGCCAAGCAGGCACTGCCCAGCGCAGCCGTCCAGGCCTGGGACCACTGGCAGGCCGCCTACCAGGGCTATCTGGAGGCGCAAAAGCAGGACCACCGCGCGGGCGGCCAGGCCGAGGCGCTGGCGCCGCAGGTGATGCAGGCGTTGAAGGACGTGCCGCTGCAGGGGCTGACCCAGGAGCAGGCTCTGTACCTGGCCTCGTCGGCGCTGGTGCTCAAGGACGCACCGCTGGCCCTGGGCATCTACGACGACGTGGCAGGCCGCCAGGCCGATCCCGCGCGCAAGGCGCAGGTCTATGAATCCGCAGCGCGGCAGGCGCTGGGCATGTCCTTGTACGAGGAATCGGCCCGGCTGCTGCGCCAGGCCAGCGCCACGACCGAAGACGTCCAGCAGTCGCGCGCCTACCTCTGGCAGGCCCTGCAGGTGCTGCAGTCCGGCAACCGTGCCAACGAAGCGCTGGCGCTGGCGCGCCAGCAGGAAGAACTGCTGGGCAGCGACCCCGAGACGCTGCGAAAGCTCATCGGCCTGGCGCGCGCGGCCGGCAACCGGGCCGAGGCCGAGCGCTATGCCAAGCGGCTGCTGCAGCTGTCGCTGCTGCAGCAATGGCAGACGCAGGTGGCCGGGGCTTCGGGCGCCGGTCCGGACCCGGTTGCCGACGACGGCGCCTGGGCGCTGCAGCCCGTGGCCTGGACCGCCCCGGGCTGGCGCATGCTGCGCACGGCCGATCCCGTGCGCAAGCCGCCGCCGGGCCTGCCCTTTGACGACAAGACCTACCTGCTGGGCTACGAGGTATTCCTCGAAAACCGCAACCTGGAAGATGCCTGGCGCGTGGCCACGGCCGCCGTGCGCCAGGCGCCGCAGGACATGGCCTGGCGCGAACGCCTGGCCCAGGTGTCCGAATGGATGGGACAGCAGCAGCAGGCCCTGGACAACTGGCTGGTCATTGCGCAGAACACGGGGCGCGAAGATGCCTGGAAGACGGTGATGCGCCTGGCGCCGGGCCTGTTCGACGACCGTGCCCTGATTGCCGGCCTGCGCCACCAGTTGAGCCGCCGTCCCCAGGATGCCGCGCTGCAGCAGGCGCTGGTCCAGGCCTACGAGCGCCAGGCCGAGCCCGGCGAGGCCATCGACTATCTGCAAAAGCACGGCAGCACGCCGCAGTCGCAGATTCTGCTGGCCCAGCTGGCCGAACGCGCAGGCCGGTCGCAACTGGCGCTGCAGGCCTGGAAGCGTGTGCTTGCCGATCCCGAGCAGCGCACGCCGGCCCATGCCATGCCCGCCGCCGTGCTCGCGCTGCTGCAGGGCGAGCCGGCGCTGGGCCTGCGCTGGCTGGAGGATGCGCAGACGCGCATTCCCGCCGGCATGCAGGACGAGGGCGAGTACTGGCGCCTGCTGGGCGACCTGGCCCAGGACCAGCGCCAGGAAGCACTGACGCTGAAGGCCTACCGCCGCCTGCTGCAGACGCCGCACGCCGGCATCAGCGACTACGACGAGGTGATACGCCTGCTGCAGCGCGCCGACCGGCGCGAGGCGGCCCGGATGTCCCTGCACGCCTGGGAGCAGTTCCATGACGTGCGCCATCTGACGCAGGCCTTCTACCTGCTGGAGGACCTGGAGGACTGGACGCAGATCGGCAGCCAGGTCGAACGCATCTTGGCCGACCCGGCCCTGGTCAAGCGCCTGCAGGGCCAGCCCACCTTCTTCCAGATACTGGGCGCCTACTACCAGCGCACGGCGCAATCGAAAAAAGCCATGGAGGCCTTCGAGAAGGGCCTGGCGCTGGACCCCGGCTCCACGCCGCTGCGCCAGGGCCTGATGTGGCTGCTGATCGACACGCAGAACGCGGCGGCCCTCAAGCTGCTGCTGGCGGCGGCCGAGCCTGTCTGGGCGCGCGATGCCGACATGCACGGCGCCCTGGCGGCGGCCTACATGACGCTGTCGCGCCCGGCCGTTGCGCTGGAACGCTATCTGAAGCCGCACCGCGCCGAGCATGCCGACGACTTCCTGTGGATGATGCAGTACGCCGACGCGCTGGAGCAGAACCAGCAGGCCGATCGGGCCTGGAGCCTGAGGCAGCAGCTGTGGACGCGCGAGAAGGTGCGGGCACGCGCCCAGGACGGCGCAGCGGCCCTGGCCGCCCGCAAATGGCTGACGGCCGAGGGGCTGGACGAGGTTCAGCGCCAGGCCCGCAGCCGGCTCATGCTCTTTCATACCCAGGGCGATGCCGAATTCGCCCTGATGCGCGAGCTGCTGCGCATGGACCTGGAAGGCGGGCGCCGCGAGCATTCCGCCGCGGCGGCCGAGCTGGCCATTGCCTGGCTGCAGGAGCGCGGCGAGTACCAGGCCGAGCGTGGCTACCTGTGGCAGCAGTACGCGCGCAGCCGCAGCAAGAGCACCAGCTCGCCGCTGTGGGCCGAGATCACGGTGGCCCTGGCGGAAAAGGATGTGGCCCAGGCCGGGCAGCTGCTGCAGCGCCATGACGAGGCGCTGCCCCGCTATGACCGCATCAACGCGGCAGCCATGGTCGGCGATGTGCGGCTGGCGCAGACGGCTGCCTTCGAGAACATGGTCGACCAGCCCGACGACGATCCCCTGCACCTGGCGCTGACCGAGCAGCTGCTGGCCTTCAGCGACTACGGCGGCCTGCAACTGCGCAACCGCCGCATGGACGCCATCGACGAGCAGGTCTCCCGGCTGCGCTGGCATGTGGGCCTGAACCCCCGCTGGGCGCTGGACCTGGATGCCGAGGACGTGCGCCGCACGGTCAACAAAAACACCCTGGTGCGCGGCCCCTCGCAGGAGCGGGGCATCGGCCTGCGCCTGACGCGCAAGACGCAGTCGGCCTCCAGCGAATTCATGCTGGGCCGGCGCGAAAGCCTGGAGGGCTACACGCCCATGCAGTTCACGCAGACCTACAACGTGGACAGCCGCTGGAGCCTGCAGGCATCACTGGGCCGGCACCTGGCCACGCAGGAAACGCTGGCCATGCGCATGGGCGGCATGAAGGACCGCGTGTCGCTGGGCAGCAGCTACCAGCTCTCGCGCCTGGACCAGATCACGCTGGAGCTGGCATCGGAGCGCTACCGCGTGCAAAGCGGCGCACGCGTGGGCTCCGGCAACCATGCGACGCTGCAATACCTGCACACCTACCGCAGCGAGGCCCCCACCCTGCAGTTCGGCGCCTTCACCTCCTGGCACCGCTACAGCCGCAACGACCCGGCGCTGCTGCAGGGCCGGGATGCGGCCATCCTGGGTTACCTGCCGCCGTTCAACGATCCCACCATCGACTATCTGCTGCCGCGCAGTTTCCGCTTCTCGGGCCTGCAGATGATGTTCAACACGGGCTACGAGCAGCAGTACACGCGTGCGCTGCGGCCCTACGCCAGCCTGGCCCTGACGCACCACAGCGTCAACGGCGTGGGCTACGAGCTGGGCATGGGCCTGGCCACCAGCCTGTTCGGCGCGGACCACCTCGCGCTGGGCCTGAATCTGTCCAAGTCGGGCATCAACACCGTGGGCAATACCCGCGAGCTGTTGCTGACCTACCGCCTCCACTACTGATCCGAAGACTTCAAGGAGCCTCTCCATGACACACCGCACCACTTTCGCCTCCCGCCTTCGCGTGCTCACGGGTATTGCCCTTGTCGGCCTGCTGTCTGCCTGCTCGACCATCGACCGGGGCACGGCGCCCGCGCTGGAGACGAATGCCAGCTGGGCGGTGCTGCCCTTCGAGAACCACACCGAAACGCCCATGGCCGGCAACCGCGCCGCCGCCATTGCCACGGCGCTGATCAATGCGCGTGGCGTGGGCCAGGTCAAGCGCTACACGGGCGATGCACTGCAGGAAACCCTGTTCGACGGCCGCGAAGCCAAGCGCCGCGACGACGCCCTGGCCTGGGCGCGCGGCGAAGGCGTGCGCTATGCGCTGACGGGCGCGGTGGACGAATGGCGCTACAAGGTGGGCGTGGATGGCGAGCCGGCCGTGGGCGTGACCTTGGAGATCGTGGACGTGGGCACCGGCGCCACCGTGTGGAGCGGCGCGGGCGCGCAAAGCGGCTGGAGCCGCGAGGCCCTGGCCGCCGTGGGCCAGAAGCTGATCCGCAACCTGCTGGGCACAGGCCTGGCCAACGCCCGATAAGCGAATCCAGGGAACGACTCTTCATGCCAGACCAAGCCAGCACGCCCAAGGCGGCACCGCATTCCGCTGCACCGCGCCGCGCCGGCATTGCCGCGGAATTCAGAGGCTCGCCGCTGGGCCTGCTCGTGCAGACGAGCGCCAAGCCCTGGGTGGTGGTGGGCGAGACGCTGCTGCTGCCGGTGCTGGCCGTTTTGATCGGCATGTGGGCCAACCCGGACAACCCCCTGTGGGTGGAGTCCGAGTTCCCCTGGGCCTGGCTGGCGCCCGTGGTGGTGGCCCTGCGCTACGGGCCGGTGGCCGGCCTGTCGGCGGCCGGCGTGCTGCTGCTGGCCTGGCTGGGGGTCAACCAGCGCGATCTGTCGCTGTTCCCGGAACAGTACTTTCTGGGCGGCCTGATCCTGGTCATGGTCGTGGGCGAGATCTCCAGCCTCTGGCGCGCACGCATACGCCGCGCGCGCACGGCGCAGAACTACATGGACCAGCGCACCGAGCAGCTGATCCGCCAGCATTACCTGCTGCGCCTGTCGCATGACCGGCTGGAGCAGGAGCTCATAGGCCGCCCCGTGTCCATGCGCGATGCCATCAACGTGCTCAGCGGCCTCAGTGGCGCCGAGGGCGATGCGCAAAGCCTGCTCAACCTGCTGTCGCGCTTCAGCCAGATCAGCGTGGCCAGCCTGGTGCCCGTGCGCAATGAGGTGCTGGACCCCACGCCCATTGCCCAGCTGGGGGGCGAGCGGCCCATCCATGTCCACGATCCGCTGGTGCGCCAGGCGCTGGACAGCCATGTGCTGTGCCATGTCTCGCAAAGCATGGCGGAGGGCCAGCAGACGCAGTACATCGTCGTGGCGCCCATGCTGGACCTGGAGGGCGAGATCTACGGCCTGCTGCTGGTCGAGGAAATGCCTTTCTTCGCATTGCAGGAAGAGGCGCTGCAGACCATCAACCTGCTGCTGGGCTACTACACGGACAGCGTGGCCGCCAACAGCCTGGCTGCGCCGCTGCTGCAGGCCTATCCCGATTGCCCGCCGCATTTCGCGTTCGAGCTGCAGCGCATGGAGCATGTCAACCGCAGCGCGCGCCTGAGCAGCGTGGTGGTGGCGCTGGAGCTGTCGCCCTCGGCTGTGCAGGCCCAGATGGCCCAGCAGATCATGCGGCTGGAGCGCATGCTGGACCGCTCCTGGCTGCAGGAAAGCGATGGCCGGCAGCTGCTGGCCATCTTCATGCCGCTGGGCACCAACGCCACGGCCGAGGGCTACCTGAACCGCATCGAGGGCTGGCTGGCCCAGCGCGGCGTGGCCTCGCTGGCCGATGCGGGCATCTTCCCGCGCACCATCTTGCTGGACCGCTGCTCGGCCAGCAGCGTGCTGGAGCGGCTCCATCAAATGGGGCAGGGCCATGCTTAACCTCAAGCTGGCATTGGGCGCGCTGGCCGCGGAAATCGCCTCATGGAGCAGCCTGTGGCTGCTGCGCAGCCAGTCGGATGCGGCCCTGCTGGGCTATCTCACGGCCCACGGGCTGGCCAGCGGCCTGCTGGCGCTGTGCCTGGCGCCCTTCCTGGCCACCTCGGCCAAGTCGGTGCGCCAGCGCCTGGCCCTGGTGGCGCTGATGGGGCTGTTTGCCTATGCCGTGCCGGTGGCCGGCATTTTGGGCGCCGTGGTCGCCACCATTGCGCTGCACACCCAGCGCGGCCCGCGTGGCGGCCCGCGTTTCCCGGTGATGCCCCTGCCCGATTTCGACCCGCACCAGCAGGCCAGCACCAGCCGCCGCCAGGCGGGCCTGCAGTCCTTCCTGGCCAATCCCAATGTGCCGGTCGCCTCACGCATGCGGGCGATGGTGGCGCTGGGCAGCGTGCCGGGGCGCATTGCCTCGCCCATGCTGCGCACGGCGCTGGGCGATTCCAGCGAAGACCTGCGCCTGCTGGCCTACAGCATGCTGGACGCCAAGGAGCGCGAGATCAGCAAGACCATCCACCAGGAGCTGCAGCTGTTCGAGCATGCCCGCCAGTCCGAGGGCGATGCGCCCTACGGGCCGCGTGGCCTGCAGGCGGCGCGGGCGCTGACCGACCTCTACGCGGAGCTGGTCTACCAGGGCGTGGCGCAGGGCGATGTGCGCGACCACGCCATCAAGCAATCCCTGCACTACTGCGACCTGGTGCTCGCCCAGCGGCCCGACAACGCCTTGCTGCTGCTGCGCCGTGGCCGGCTGCTGCACATGCAGGGCAGGGCGGTGGAGTCGCTGGCCTGCTATGAGCGCTCGCTGGCGCTGGGCATGGAGCCGGCACGCGTCGTGCCCTACCAGGCCGAGCTGCTGTTCGATCGGCGCGAATTCGCCAAGGCGCAGGCCCTGATGCGTTCGCTGGACATCGAGCAAGCCCTGCCGCGCCTGAAGCCCAGCATCCGCTACTGGAGTGCCTCATGAGCCGTGCGAGCCAGTTCCCCACGGCGGCCGATGCGGACATCGCGCTGCTGCTGGAAGGCACTTTCCCCTATGTCAGCGGTGGTGTGTCCAGCTGGGTCAACCAGATCCTGCAGGCCTATCCCGAGCATCGCTTTGCCATCGTCTTCCTGGGCAGCCGGCGCGAGGACTATGGCGATTTCCGCTACGCACTGCCGCCCAACGTGGTGCACTTCGAGCAGCACTACCTGTTTGACGCGCTGCACTCCAATATCCAGCCCGCCCCTTCGCGCGGCCATCCCGAAGCCCTGGCCAAGGCCCGGGAATTCCTGGGCGCGCTGGAGGCGCATGACGGCAGTGCCGAAAGCCGGGCCAAGGTGCTGGCGGCCATGCGCTCCATTGCGCTGGAACTGCAGCCCGGCGGCAGCCTGCCGCTGGAGGATTTCCTGCACAGCGAATTCGCCTGGGACCTGATCCGCGACAGCTACCGGCGCCACTGCACCGACCCGTCGTTCGTGGACTTCTTCTGGACCGTGCGCATCATGCTGCAGCCGCTGTGGCTGATGGCGCGCATCGCCCACGGGCTGATCCCGGTGCGCGTGCTGCATACCGTCTCGACCGGCTATGCGGGATTTCTGGGCGGACTGCTGCACCATTCGCGCGGCCTGCCGCTGGTGCTGTCCGAGCATGGCATCTACACGAAAGAGCGCCAGATCGACCTGCTGCAAAGCTCCTGGATCCGCGACAACCGCAACATCTTCCAGCGCGACCCCATGGAGGTGTCGTTCTTCCGGCAGATGTGGATACGGTTTTTCGACTGGATGGGGCGCTTTTGCTATGGCGCGGCCGATCCCATCATTGCGCTGTACGAGAACAACCGCCTGCGCCAGGTGGCCGATGGCGCGGCCGCCGAGCGCACGGTCAGCATCCCCAACGGCATCCGCATAGAACGCTTTGCGCCGCTGCGCACCCAGCGGCCCGCCGAGGTGCCGCCCGTGCTGTGCCTGATCGGCCGCGTGGTGCCCATCAAGGACATCAAGACCTTCATCCGCGCCATGCGCCGCGTGGTCAACCGGATGCCCCAGGCCCAGGCCTGGGTGGCCGGCCCCACGGCCGAGGACCCGGCCTATGCCGAGGAATGCCAGAACCTCGTGGACAGCCTGGGCCTGCAAGCCAACATCCGCTTTCTGGGCATGCAGAAGGTGGAGGAGTTGCTGCCCAAGGTGGGCGTGGTCGTGCTGTCTTCCATCAGCGAAGCGTTGCCCCTGGTGATTCTCGAAGCCCAGGCCGCAGGCGTGCCCGTGGTCAGCACCGACGTGGGCTCCTGCCGCCAGCTCATCGACGGGCTGGAGCCGCAAGACCAGGCCCTGGGCTCGTGCGGGCGCGTGGTCGGCATTGCCAACCCCGAGGCGCTGGCCGACGCCTGCCTGGAGCTGCTGAGCTCGCCCACGCAGTGGCAGGCCGCCAGCGCGGCCGGGATTGCGCGCGTGGAGCGCTACTACTCCGACCGGCTGCTGTTCGAGCGCTACAGGCAGGTCTACGACAGGGCGCTGCAACAGTCCGAGGAAAAACACTGATGGCCGGCATTGGATTCGAACTGCGCCACCTGCTGCGCAAGAACACGCTGACCAGCGTGCTCCAGGCCTACGCCTATGCGGGCGTCATCGGCTCGGGGCCGTGGGTGTTCTCCATCATCGGCATCCTGCTGGTGGGGGTGTTCAGCGTCAGCGTGGTGGCGCCGCCGCTGCTGGTCACGCAGTTCCAGACCTCCGTGACCTACCTGGTGGCCAGCAGCCTGATCCTGACCGGGGCGGCGCAGCTGGCCTTCACGCGCTTTGTGTCGGACCAGCTGTTCCTCAAGAAGGACGAGAGCATCCTGCCCAACCTGCATGGCCTGCTGCTGGTGGTCGTGGCCACTGCCAGCGCGCTGGGCACGCTGGCCCTGTTCGTGGTGCTGCCGGGCCAGGGCCTGCTGTACCGCGTGCTGATGCTGGCCGGCTTCACGCTGATGTGCGTGGTCTGGGTCATGACCGTGCTGCTGTCGGGCCTCAAGCACTACCGGGCCATTGCCGGGCTGTTCGGCGCCACCTACCTGCTCATCGTGCTGCTGGCGCTGCCGCTGCGCTACTGGGGGCTGGAAGGGCTGCTGGCCAGCTTCGTGATCGGCCATGTGCTGCTGCTGGCCGGCATGTGGATGATCGTGCTGCGCAGCTTTCCGCTGCAGCAGCGCTGGATTGCCTTCGACTTCACGCAGCGCTCGCTGATCTTTCCGGCGCTGATCGGCATCGGCGTGCTCTACAACCTGGGCATCTGGATCGACAAGTTCATGTTCTGGTACTACCCGCCGACCTCGCAGCAGATCATCGGCGGGCTCAGGGCCTCGCTGATATACGACCTGCCGGTGTTCCTGTCGTACCTGTCCATCATTCCGGGCATGGCGGTCTTCCTGGTGCGCATCGAGACCGACTTCGTCGAGTACTACGACAAGTTCTTCGACGCCGTGCGCGGCGGCGGATCGCTGGAATACATCGAGTCCATGCGCAACGAGATGGTCTACGCCATCCAGGCGGGCCTGGGCGAGATCGCCAAGGTGCAGACGTTGGCCGTCCTCGTCACCCTGGTGGCCGGGCCGGCCATCCTGCAGTTGCTGGGCATCTCCCAGCTGTACCTGCCGCTGCTGCACGTGCAGGTGGTGGGCGCCGGCTTGCAGGTGGGTGTGATGGCCGTGCTCAACGTGTTCTTCTACCTGGACGAGCGGCGCATCGTGTTCATGCTCTGCCTGCTGCTGGTGGCGCTGAACATTGCCTTCACGGGCATCTCGCTGGCGCTGGGCGCCGCGTTCTATGGCTACGGCTTTTGCCTGGCCATGCTGGTGACGCTGTGCGTGGGGCTGTACCTGCTCTCGCGCGAGCTCAACCGGCTCGAATACAAGACCTTCATGCTGCAGTGACGGGCAGGCATCTCTCGCCATTTGCCGATTTGCACGGTCTTGATCCAGCGTGTTGGCGGGGGGCGCCGGTCTGCGCGACAATACGGGATTCGGCGCCGGCACCCAACCGAGACAAAGGTTCCGCCGAGGAACCATTCATTACAACGATTGCGCACCTTGCGTGCAGCGGCCGCCGCCTTTCGCTTTTTCCACTCCAAAGCTTTAAGCCATGAAAAAACGCACCCTCTTGGCCATGGTGGCCCTGTCTGCACTGCTGGCAGCCTGCGGCAAGAACGAGTCCGCATCGACCGCCGCCGCGCCGGTTGCCGCCCCCGTGCCGGCAGCCATGACCAAGTTGGTGATCGGCCTGGACGACAACTTCCCGCCCATGGGCTTTCGTGACGACAAGAACGAGATTGTCGGCTTCGACATCGACATGGCGCGTGAAGCCGCCAAGCGCATGAACGTGGAAGTGGACTTCAAGCCCATCGACTGGAGCGCCAAGGAGGCCGAGCTGGTCGGCAAGCGCGTCGACGCGCTGTGGAACGGCCTGACCATCACCGAAGAGCGCAAGAAGAACATCGCCTTCACCGCGCCCTACATGGAGAACCACCAGATCATCATCGTGCGCGCCAACTCCGACATCAAGGACAAGGCTGGCCTGGCAGGCAAGGTCGTGGGCGCGCAGGATGGCAGCTCGGCCGTGGACGCCATCAAGAAGGACGCCGCCGTGGCCGCCAGCTTCAAGGACCTGAAGACCTTCGGCGACAACATCACCGCGCTGATGGACCTGTCGGCCGGCCGCCTGGACGCCGTCGTGGTCGACGAGGTCGTGGGGCGCTTCCACGTGGCCAAGAAGGCTGGCGAGTACCTGGTGCTCGAGGACAACTTCGGCACCGAGGACTACGGCGTGGGCCTGCGCAAGGAAGACACCGAAGTTCTGGGCAAGCTCGAAGCCGCGCTGGCCGAGATGAAGAAGGACGGCAAGGCCGCCGAAATCGCCTCCAAGTGGTTCGGCAAGGACATCATCAAGTAAATCCGGCACACCATGCGACCGGCAAGGCCAGCCTGGCATTGCCGGTCTTTTGCGTTCTGGGACGCACGCGCCCGTGGCTGCCCGGATCCTGCCGATGCCGGCGGGGCCGCGCACCGCACTGAGGCCATTCGATGGAATATGTAATCTCGCTCATGGGGCCGCTGTCCGCCGGCGCCCTGGTCACCCTCAAGCTCTTCGTCATCACCCTGGCGCTGTCCATCCCCCTGGGACTGTCGCTGGCGCTGATGCGCATCTCCCGCTTTCCCGCCCTGAGCCGGCTGGTAGGCGGCTACATCTGGCTGATGCGCGGCACGCCGCTGATGCTGCAGATGCTGTTCATCTACTTCGCGCTGCCCTTCGTGCCCGTGATCGGCGTGCGCCTGCCCGATTTCCCTGCCGCCGTCGTCGCCTTCGCGCTGAACTACGCCGCCTACTTCGCCGAAATCTTCCGCGCGGGCATCCAGTCCGTGGACCGCGGCCAGTACGAGGGTGCCAAGGTGCTGGGCATGAGCTACGGCCAGACCATGCGCCGCATCATCCTGCCGCAGATGTGGGCGCGCATCATCCCGCCTGTGAGCAACGAGACCATCACCCTGGTCAAGGACACCTCGCTCATCTACGTGCTGGCCCTGAATGACCTGCTGCGCGCCGCGCGCGGCATCGTGCAGCGCGACTTCACCATCACGCCCTTCGTGGTGGCCGCAGGCTTCTATCTGGTCATGACTCTCGTGTTGACCTGGATCTTCCAATACCTAGAAAAACGCCATGCCAAATACGACGCGTGATAACGCGCCCGAGACCATGATCTCGGCGCAGAACATCTGCAAGGGCTTTGGCGGTGTGCCGGTGCTGCGCGGCGTTTCGCTGGAGCTGGCGCGCGGCGAGGTGGTGGCCGTCATCGGTCCTTCGGGATCGGGCAAGAGCACGTTCCTGCGCTGCCTCAACCACCTGGAAACCATTGACAGCGGCCGTGTCGCCGTCGAGGGCGAGGTGCTGGTGGACAGCGGCGCGGACGGCCGCGCCCACTACGTGCCCGAGGCGCAGATCCGCCAGATCGGCCGCAAGATGGGCATGGTGTTCCAGTCCTTCAACCTGTTCCCGCACCTCACGGTGCTGGAGAACATCATCGAGGCGCCGATCGTCGTCAAGGGCCTCAAGCGCGAGCAGATCGTGCCCAAGGCCGAGGCGCTGCTCCACAAGGTGGGCCTGCTGGAAAAGCGCGATGCCTATCCCAACCGGCTGTCGGGCGGGCAAAAGCAGCGCGTGGCCATCGCCCGGGCACTGGCCATGGAGCCGGACATCCTGCTGTTCGACGAGCCCACCTCCGCGCTGGACCCGGAGCTGACCGGCGAAGTGCTGCGCACCATGCGCGAGCTGGCCCAGGAGCACATGACCATGCTGGTCGTGACCCACGAGATGGGCTTTGCCCGCGAGGTGGCCAATCGCGTGATCTTCATGGACAAGGGCGAGATCGTCGAGCAAGGCCCGGCGGAAGCCTTTTTTGCAGCGCCGCAGCACGCCCGGACCCAGGCATTTCTGCAGAACATGTTGTAAAAAAACATCTGTCCAGTCCGGACTTTCCCCAGGTCCAGAGAGCGTGCAACGCTTGTGTAGCAAGCGAAGCATGCTCTTTTTTTTATGGCGTTTTCTGCCATGACTTTTTGAGAAACATACACGGATGTATGTTTATCTCAGGGGTGATGAGCAGGCATCGGCACCTGTCTGCACAATAGCGGGCTTGCCTGCGAACATTTATCGACCGCACCACAGCATGATCCCAACCGCCTCTTTCGTGGAGTTGCGCAACGTCACCTTCGGCTATGGCGAGCGTGTGATCCTGCGCGACCTGTCGCTGCAGGTGCCGCGCGGCAAGGTCACGGCCCTGATGGGGGCATCGGGCGGCGGCAAGACCACCGTGCTTCGCCTGATCGGCGGCCAGCAGCATGCCCAGCAGGGGCAGGTGCTGTTCGATGGCAAGGACGTCACGACCATGGACGCCGCAGGCCTGTACGCCGCGCGCCGGCGCATGGGAATGCTGTTCCAGTTCGGCGCGCTGTTCACCGACATGAGCGTGTTCGACAACGTGGCCTTCCCGCTGCGCGAGCACACCGATCTCCCCGACGAACTGGTCCGCGACATCGTGCTCATGAAGCTGCATGCCGTGGGCCTGCGCGGTGCGCGCGACCTCATGCCCAGCGAGATCTCGGGCGGCATGGCCCGCCGCGTGGCGCTGGCGCGGGCCATTGCGCTGGACCCCGAACTGATCATGTACGACGAGCCCTTCGCCGGGCTGGACCCCATCTCCCTGGGCACGGCCGCCCAGCTGATCCGCGAGCTCAACGATGCCATGGGACTTACCTCCATCCTGGTGTCCCATGACGTGGAGGAAACCTTCCACGTGGCCGACCATGTGGTCATCCTGGGCAACGGCGGCGTCGCCGCCCAGGGCTCGCCAGATGAGGTGCGGGCCAATCCCGACCCGCTGGTGCAGCAGTTCATCCACGCACGGGCCACCGGCCCCGTGCCTTTCCACTACCCCGGCGTGAGCGCCGAGGAAGATTTCGGCAACCCCGCAAGCTCCGGCAAGAGCAACGGCAGGAGGCACGCATGAACCGGCTGCATCCTGCGCGCATTGGCGCGGCGGTTCGCCAACAGCTGACGCAGCTGGGCATGGGCACGCGCCTGTTCGGCCGCCTGCTCGCCCTCATGGGGCCTGCGCTGGGTCGCCCGCGGCTGATCGGCGACCAGATCCATTTCCTGGGCAACTATTCGCTGGCCATCATTGGCGTGTCCGGCCTGTTCGTCGGTTTCGTGCTGGGCCTGCAGGGCTACTACACGCTGCAGCGCTACGGCTCGGCCGAGGCGCTGGGCCTGCTGGTGGCGCTGTCGCTGGTGCGCGAACTCGGGCCCGTCGTCACGGCGCTGCTGTTTGCCGGCCGTGCCGGCACGGCGCTGACGGCCGAGATCGGCCTGATGAAGGCCGGCGAGCAGTTGTCGGCCATGGAGATGATGGCCGTGGACCCGGTGCGCCGCATCCTGGCGCCGCGCTTCGTGGCGGGCCTGATCGCCATGCCGCTGCTGGCGGCCGTTTTCAGTGCCGTCGGCGTGATCGGCGGCTGGCTGGTGGGCGTGGTCATGATCGGCGTCGATGGCGGCGCCTTCTGGGGCCAGATGCAAAACGGCGTGGACTGGTGGTATGACCTGGGCAACGGCGTTCTCAAGAGCCTGGTGTTCGGCGTGGCGGTGACCTTCATCGCGCTGCTGCAAGGCTATGCAGCCAAGCCCACGCCCGAAGGCGTGTCCCGCGCGACCACGCGCACGGTGGTGATGGCCTCGCTGGCCGTGCTGGGGCTGGACTTCCTGCTCACGGCAACGATGTTCAGCCTTTGACCCGGCACCGGTGCCACCTCTCGCAAATCAAGGAAAAACAAACCATGCAGCAATCCAAGAGTGATGTCTGGGTCGGACTGTTCGTGCTGATCGGCGCTGCGGCGCTGGTGTTCCTGGCGCTGCAGTCGGCCAACCTGCTGAGCCTAAACTTCCAGAAGACCTATACGCTGACCGCGCGCTTCGACAACATCGGCGGACTCAAGCCCAAGGCAGCCGTGCGCAGCGCGGGCGTTGTCGTGGGCCGCGTGGAATCCATCACCTTCGACGACAAGGTCTTTCAGGCCAGCGTGACCATGGCCCTGGAAAACCGCTACGCCTTTCCCAAGGACAGCTCCCTGAAGATCCTGACCAGCGGCCTGCTCGGCGACCAGTACATCGGCATCGAAGCCGGTGCAGATGACCACAATCTCAAGGATGGCGACCGCGTCGTCGCAACCCAGTCGGCCGTTGTGCTGGAAAATCTGATCGGACAGTTCCTCTACGGCAAGGCCGAGCAGGGTGGCAGCTCCGGTGCAGGAGGCAAAGAATGACAACCAACCACCATGAACAGGCGACCGCGGGTCGTCCTGCCGCCCAGGCAGCCTCCTGGCAGCGCGCAGCCATGCTCGGCACGCTGGCCGCCGCTTCGCTGCTCGCCGGCTGCGCCACCGCCCCGGGCGAGGCACGCAACCCCCAGGATCCGTTCGAGCCGTTCAACCGCAGCATGTACTCGTTCAATGACGGGCTTGACCGCGCCGTCCTGAAGCCGGTGGCCACGGCCTACCGCGATGTCACGCCGCGCCTGGCGCGCGATGGGGTGAGCAACTTCTTCTCCAACCTGAGCGATGCCTGGTCGTTCGTGAACAACGCGCTGCAGGGCCAGGCCGAGGGTGCCTACAACTCCATGGTGCGCTTCTCGGTGAACACGGTCTTCGGCCTGGGTGGCCTGCTCGACATCGCCAGCGAGGCCGGCATCGAGCGCCAAAAGCAGGACTTCGGCCAGACGCTGGGCCGCTGGGGCGTGCCCACGGGGCCGTACCTGGTGCTGCCGCTGCTCGGCCCGTCCACGGTGCGTGACACGGCGGCTCTGCCTGTGGATGCCTGGGGCAACCCCCTGACGGCGATCAACGACATCCCCGTGCGCAACAGCCTGTATGTGCTACGACTGGTGGATACGCGTGCACGCCTGCTCAATGCCTCGGACACGCTGGACTCCGTCGCCCTTGACCGCTACAGCCTGACGCGTGACGTCTACCTGAACCTGCGGCGTGGCAAGTCCGGCGATGACGGCCGCATTGAGGACTACGACGAAGATGCCGGCAAACTGCCGCCCGAAGACGGCGCAAAGTAAGCAGTTCGTAACATCCCGAGATGAAAAACGGTCCGCGCCTGACACGGCGCGGCCGGAAAAATGTGCAATATCAACCCGGTCCGGGGCATTGAGGCCCTGCTGGGAAAGGAAGAGTGATGATCAATCGACGTGCCTGGAGCGCTGCCGCGGCAGCCGTGCTGGCCATGGGAACCTGGGGCGCTGCGCTGCCCGTCCACGCGGCCGATGAAACCCCTGATGCGCTGATCAAGCGTGTCTCCACCGACGTGCTGGAAACCATCAAGAAGGACCCCTCGCTGCGCGAGGGCGATGTCTCCAAGGTCAATGCGCTGGTCAATGACAAGGTCATGCCCTATGTGAATTTCCGCCGCATGACCTCGGCTTCGGTGGGCCCGGCCTGGCGCCAGGCGACGCCTGCACAGCGCGAGAAGCTGGAGACCGAGTTCAAGGCCCTGCTGATCCGCACCTATTCGGGCGCGCTGACCCAGGTCAGCAACCAGACCATCAATGTCAAGCCGGTGCGCGCTGCGCCCGGCGACATCGATGTGCTGGTACGCACCGAAGTGCTGGGCCGCGGCGAGCCCGTGCAGCTGGACTACCGGCTCGAGAAGTCCGGCGACGGCTGGAAGATCTACAACCTGAACGTGCTGGGCGTGTGGCTGGTGGAAACCTACCGCAACCAGTTCAGCCAGGAAATCAATGCCCGTGGCATCGACGGCCTGATCGAGACCCTTGCCACGCGCGGCAAGATGCCTGCCACGCCGGCCTCCAAGGGCTGACGGCCATTGACGCGCGCGCCATGCTGCAGCTCCCCCGTGAACTGACCTACCGCCAGGCGCGCAGCTGCCTTGTGCAGCTGCGGCCCCAGGTGCAGGCCTTCGATGGCGCCCAGGTGCGCGTCGATGCCAGCGGCGTCGAGGTCTTCGACTCGGCCGCCCTGGCCGTGCTGCTGGCCTGCCGCCGCACCGCGAAGGCGGCCGACAAGCAATTGGTGGTCGTGGGCCTGCCGCAGGGCCTGCAGTCCATGGCGGCGCTGTACGGCGTCGACGGGCTGCTGACAGACGCATCCTCCCCCTCCTGAGCCGGCGCAGCGCGCCGCTGCAAAGAGCCCTGCAAGGCAGGTTTGGCTGCAAGGGCCTAGAATCGCGCCTCGCATGTCTGCCGTCTCATTCCAATCCATCTCCAAGACCTACCAGACCCCCAAGGGGGCCTTCCAGGCGCTCAACCACGTGAGTCTGGACATCGAGGAGGGCGAGTTCTTCGGCCTGCTCGGTCCCAATGGCGCTGGCAAGACCACGATGATCAGCATCCTGGCCGGCCTGTCGCGCGCCACCAGCGGCCGCGTGCTGGTCCAGGGCAGCGACGTGCATGCCGACTACTCGGCCGCCCGGCGCAAGCTGGGCATCGTGCCGCAGGAGCTGGTCTTCGATCCCTTCTTCAATGTGCGCGAGGCGCTGCGCTTTCAGTCCGGCTATTTCGGCGTCAAGAACAATGACGACTGGATCGACGAGCTGCTGCACAGCCTGGGGCTGACCGACAAGGCCAACTCCAACATGCGCCAGCTGTCCGGCGGCATGAAGCGCCGCGTGCTGGTGGCCCAGGCCCTGGTGCACAAGCCGCCCATCATCGTGCTGGACGAGCCCACGGCCGGCGTGGACGTGGAGCTGCGCCAGACGCTGTGGCATTTCATCGCGCGCCTGAACCGCGAAGGCCATACCGTGCTGCTCACCACCCATTACCTGGAAGAGGCCGAGGCGCTGTGCAGCCGCGTGGCCATGCTCAAGCAGGGCAACATCGTCAAGCTCTCGACCATGTCGGATCTGCTCAAGTCCGCCTCCTCCAACGTGCTGCAGTTCAAGACCGATACCGCCTTACCGCCGGCCCTGGCCGCGCGGGCGCGGGTGACCGGCCGCATCGTGCAGATACCCGCCAACGACGCCAGCGATGTGGAGCGCCTGCTCGCCGCGCTGCGCGAGGGCTCCGTCGTCCCCGAGGACGTGGAAATCCGCCGTGCCGATCTGGAGGATGTCTTCATCCACGTGATGAACGAGCAAGGCCAGACCTCGCAGGGAGCTTCGGCATGAACGGCTGGCAGACCCTGCTCAAGAAGGAAGTGCTGCGTTTCTGGAAGGTCAGCTTCCAGACCGTGGCTGCACCCGTGCTCACGGCCGTGCTCTATCTGCTGATCTTCGGCCATGTGCTCGAAGGCCGGGTGCTGGTCTACGACCGCATCAGCTACACGGCCTTCCTGATCCCCGGCCTGGTGATGATGAGCGTGCTGCAGAACGCCTTCGCCAACAGCTCCTCCAGCCTGGTGCAGAGCAAGATCATGGGCTCCATGGTCTTCGTGCTGCTCACGCCGCTGTCGCACTGGGCGTGGTTTGGCGCCTACGTGGGCGCTTCGGTGCTGCGCGGGCTGCTGGTGGGCGTGGGCGTTTTCATCGTCACGCTGTACTTCGCCATTCCCGAATTCACGGCGCCGCTGTGGATTCTGGTCTTCGGCCTGCTGGGCGCGGCGCTGCTGGGCACGCTGGGCGTGATCGCCGGCCTGTGGGCGGACAAGTTCGACCAGATGGCGGCCTTCCAGAACTTCCTGATCATGCCCATGACGTTCCTGTCGGGCGTCTTCTATTCCATCCAGTCGCTGCCGCCTTTTTGGCAAAAAGTCAGCCATCTGAACCCGTTTTTCTACATGATTGACGGCTTTCGCTACGGCTTCTTCGGCCAGAGCGACGTATCGCCCTGGGTCAGCCTGGCCATCGTCGGCTCGGCCTGGCTGGCGGTGAGCGCCCTGGCCGTGCACCTGCTGCGCATCGGCTACAAGATCCGCGGCTGAGGTTTTTCCACAGGCTGCGGCGGGCGCTGTGCCCGCATTGTTGAATCCACCCATGAACAGGCGGCCGGCGCCCGGCGCCGCCGCCAACCAAGGCCATGCCACGATGCATGGCAGGAAAGCTTCCCCCATGACTGCAGACCAACTCAAGGAACTGATCGCCACCGGCCTGCCTTGCGAACACATTGCGCTGGAAGGTGATGGACGGCACTGGTTTGCCACCATCGTCTCGGCCCAATTCGAGGGCCAGCGACTGCTGCAGCGCCAGCGCCTGGTCTACGCCACGCTGGGCCAGCGCATGCACACCGACGAGGTCCATGCCCTGTCCATGAAGACCTATACGCCCGCCGAGTGGGCTGCCCAGGCCGGCCAGGCCTGAGCCGGCGGTCAGGCACTTCAGACTCCTGCTGCACCGGTCGCCACGGCCCGTGCGGCATCTTCTTTTCCCCGATTTCCAGATTCAAGGCTGTCAGCCATGGACAAACTCCTGATTCGCGGTGGCCGAGCGCTGCATGGCGAGGTGACGGTCTCCGGCGCCAAGAATGCCGCCTTGCCCGAGCTGTGCGCCGCGCTGCTGTCGTCCGAGCCCGTCACCCTGCGCAACGTGCCGCGCCTGCAGGACGTGGCCACCATGCTCAAGCTCATCCGCAACATGGGTGTCAGTGCCGAGCACGATGACAGCGGCACCGTGCGCATCAACGCCGGCTCTCTGTCCAACCCCGAGGCACCCTACGAACTGGTCAAGACCATGCGCGCCTCGGTCCTGGCCCTGGGCCCGCTGCTGGCCCGATTCGGCCAGGCCCGCGTGTCGCTGCCCGGCGGCTGCGCCATCGGCTCGCGCCCCGTGGACCAGCACATCAAGGGCCTGCAGGCCATGGGCGCCGAGATCGTTGTCGAGAACGGCTACATGAACGCGTGCCTGCCCGGGCATCTCAAGCGCCTGCAGGGCGCCCGCATCACCACCGACATGGTGACCGTCACGGGCACCGAGAACTTCCTGATGGCCGCCGTGCTGGCCGAAGGCGAGACCGTGCTGGAAAACGCCGCCATGGAGCCAGAGATCGGCGACCTGGCCGAAATGCTCATCAAGATGGGCGCAAGAATCGAAGGCCATGGCACCGGCCGCATCGTCATCCAGGGCGTGGAGCGCCTGAGCGGCTGCGAGCACCAGGTGGTGGCCGACCGCATCGAGGCCGGCACCTTTCTGTGCGCCGTGGCCGCCACGGGCGGCAATGCGCTGCTGCGCAATGGCCGCGCCGACCATCTGGGCGCCGTCATCGACAAGCTCAAGGATGCGGGCGCCGAGGTGTCCGCCGAGGAGGGCGGCATCCGCGTGCGCGCGGCGGGCAAGCTCAAGGCCCAGAGTTTTCGCACCACCGAATACCCGGGCTTTCCCACCGACATGCAGGCGCAGTTCATGGCGCTGAACCTGGTGGCCGAAGGCTGCAGCATGGTCACCGAGACCATCTTCGAGAACCGCTTCATGCACGTGGATGAAATGCTGCGCCTGGGCGCGCAGATCACCACCGACGGGCGCGTTGCCACCATCACCGGCAGCCAGTCGCTGTCGGGCGCGGCCGTCATGGCCACCGACCTGCGCGCTTCGGCCAGCCTGGTCATCGCCGGCCTCGTGGCCAAGGGCGAGACCCTGGTCGATCGCATCTATCATCTGGACCGCGGCTACGATCGCATGGAAGACAAGCTGCGCGGCCTGGGTGCCGACATCGAAAGAGTTTCCCAATGACCATCACGATTGCCCTGTCCAAGGGCCGCATCTACGACGAAACCGTGCCGTTGCTGGCCGCTGCCGGCATCTCGGTCAGCGAAGACATTGAAAAGTCGCGCAAGCTGATCTTCGAGACCAACAAGAGCGACGTGCGCGTGGTGCTGGTGCGCGCCTCCGACGTGCCGGTCTATGTGCAGTACGGCGGCGCCGATCTCGGCGTGGCCGGACTGGACTCGCTGATCGAGCATGGTGCCCAGGGCCTGTACCAGCCCCTGGACCTGAAGATCGCGCGTTGCCGCGTCAGCGTGGCCGTGCGCAACGGCTTCGACTATGCGCTGGCCGTCAAGCAGGGCGCCCGCCTGCGCATCGCCACCAAGTACCCCGAAATCGCGCGCAACTTCTTTGCCACCAAGGGCGTGCACGTGGACATGGTCAAGCTCTACGGCTCCATGGAGCTGGCCCCGCTGACCGGCATGGCCGACGCCATCGTCGACTTGGTGTCCACCGGCAACACGCTCAAGGCCAATGACCTGGTCGAGGTCGAGCCCATCATGGAGATCAGCTCGCGCCTGGTGGTCAACCAGGCGGCGCTCAAGCTCAAGCGCGAGCCGCTGCGCCACATCATCGATGCCTTCGCCGAGGCGGTAAATGGCCCCAGGGGCTGAGCCCGGCGATCCTGCGAAGGAGGCGCTTGCGCTGTGTTTCGCCGCGCATGGCCTGCCCTGCGAGGAATACAACGGCTGGCTGCTGCCTGGCGGCCAGGCACCGGGCGTGCTGGCCGATTGGCGCGGTGCCTACCTCGGCCATCCCCTGGTCGGTTCCCTGGCCGTGGTGGTCCGCCTGCCGGACGGGCACGAGATCATCGAGAATTTCACGGGCCTGGGTGAAGGCCTGCAGGGAATGCACGACGCATTCGGCCACTTCGCTGTCAGCGACCTGCATGTGATGCTCTCCGCCCTGTGGACGGCGCGCGATGAGGATGCCGTGCCAGCCGAGGCCTGGCAGGTCCAGGGCAGGCACTGGCAGGCCTATCCGGGTCCCTGGCATCTTCGCAACGATGCCCCGCTGCCCGAAGGCATCACTGAGCGCCTGCAGGCCTTGATCGAGGCCGAGGCGCTGGACAAGGACGAGGACCTGCACTGGTTCCGCTTCTTTGTCGGGCAGAACAATGGTGATTTCACCATTGAAGCGCTCAAGGACAATCAGAAGTGGCCCAGCGCTGAAGCCCTGCTGCGCGACCAGGACTGGCCCCCGCGCGACGGCTACTACGGCGCGCGCCTGTTCTTGATACTGAAGCACGGCTGCGAGACGGCCTGCTAGACCCCAAGGAAACCACAATGGAATATGTAGCTGCCCCTGCCCGCCTGTCGACTGCGGACGCCAACTTCGAACACGATTTTGCGCAGCGCCTGCATTGGTCGGCAGACACGGACGCGGCCATCGAGCAGCGCGTGGCCGACATCCTGGCCGATGTGCAAAAGCGCGGCGATGCGGCCGTGCTGGAGTACACGGCGCGCTTCGACGGATTGCAGGTGGACGGCATGGCAGCGCTGGAGCTGACGCAGGCCGAGCTCAAGGCCGCCTTCGACAGCCTGGGCGACGAGCAGCGCGATGCGCTGACGGCCGCCGCCCAGCGCGTGCGCACCTACCACGAGGCACAAAAGCGCGCCAGCGGCGAAAGCTGGAGCTACCGTGACGCCGATGGCACCCTGCTGGGCCAGAAGGTCACGCCGCTGGACCGCGTGGGCATCTATGTGCCCGGTGGCAAGGCCGCCTATCCGTCCAGCGTGCTGATGAATGCCATTCCCGCCCACGTGGCTGGCGTGCAGGAAATCATCATGGTCGTGCCCACGCCACGCGGCGAGAAGAACGCCCTGGTGCTGGCTGCCGCCTATGTAGCGGGCGTCACGCGCGGCTTCACCATCGGCGGTGCCCAGGCCGTGGCGGCCCTGGCCTACGGCACGGCCACCATCCCCAAGGTGGACAAGATCACCGGCCCCGGCAATGCCTATGTGGCCAGCGCCAAGAAGCGGGTGTTCGGCACCGTGGGCATCGACATGATTGCCGGCCCCAGCGAAATCCTGGTGCTGGCCGACGGCAGCACGCCGCCCGACTGGGTGGCCATGGACCTGTTCAGCCAGGCCGAGCATGACGAGCTGGCGCAGAGCATCCTGCTGTGCCCCGATGCCGACTACATCGCCGCCGTCCAGCGCGAGATCGACCGCCTGCTGCCCGAGATGCCGCGGCGCGCCATCATCGCCAAGAGCCTGAGCGACCGGGGTGCCCTCATCCTCACGCGCGACATGCAGGAGGCCTGCGCCATCAGCAACCGCATCGCGCCCGAGCACCTGGAAGTCTCCAGCAACGATCCCCACCAGTGGGAGCCGCTGCTGCGCCATGCAGGCGCCATCTTCCTGGGGGCCTACACCAGCGAAAGCCTGGGCGACTACTGCGCCGGCCCCAACCATGTGCTGCCCACCAGCGGCACGGCGCGCTTTTCCTCGCCGCTGGGGGTCTATGACTTCCAGAAGCGATCCAGCCTCATCGAGGTCAGCGAGCAGGGTGCCCAGACCCTGGGCCGCATCGCCTCGGTGCTGGCGCATGGCGAAGGCCTGCAAGGCCATGCGCGTGCGGCTGAAATGCGTTTGAAGTAGACGCTCGCTTCCTGTTGGACGAAGGCGCCGTCACCGAAAGGGGCGGCGCTTTTTGCTGCCTGAACGCTGGATCAGGAGTGTCAAAGATAAACACGAAATCAGTGGAGCACGAATTTCGTGTAGACTTGCACCCTGTGAAGAACCTCACCATCACCGTCGAAGACAGCGTGCTCGAATGGGCCCGCATCGAGGCCGCGCGCCGCGGCACCAGCGTCTCGCGCATGGTGGGCGACTTCATGGCCGAGATGCAGCGCCGCGAGGATGCCTACGAGCGCGCCTACCTGGCCTGGCGCACCGACGAGCGCGGCTGGGACGGCGGCCAGCCGTCATCCACGCAGCCCGCCCAGCGCAGTGCCGCGCTGCGCCGCGAGGGCCAGGCATGAACACCGTCTTCGTCGATACCTCCGTGCTGGTCGCTGCCGAAGACACGGGGCAGGGCGCCTTGCATGCCGCCGTGCTGCAGTGGCTGGACCTGCTGTGGCGCACGCGCAGCGGGCGCACCGGCAGCCAGTCGCTGTGCGAGTTCTATGAACAGGTCACCACGGCCGCCCAGCCTTTGCCGCAGGGCGATGCGCGCGCCGCCATCCGCCGCTACCAGACCTGGACGCCCTGGAAGACCGATGCCGCCACGCTGGAGACTGCCTGGGCCGTGCAATCGCGCCACCAGCTGGCCTTTGGCGACTGCCTGGCCGTGGCCTGCGCCCAGCACAGCGGCTGCGAGCAGATGCTGACCCTGCACCTGCCGCACGGCACCCAGTTTGGCGGCGTCGCCATGGTGCACCCGCTGCACCAGGCGCCGCCGCAGCAGCAGGCCTGAGCGGCTTCGCTGATGGATTTCTTCCCCCACTGACTCGTGAAAGTGTGCATGCCATGACAGCTTCCATTCCGCAGGTTCAGGCCCTGGCCCTGGAGCGCATCCGCGCCGATGTCCGCTCCATGCATGCCTACCATGTGCAGCCCTCGCAAGGCCTGCTCAAGATGGACACGATGGAGAACCCCTTCCGCCTGCCCCCTGAATTGCAGGCCGCGCTGGGCGAGCGCCTGGGCCGGCTGGAGATCAACCGCTACCCTGGCGAGCGCCAGGAAGTGCTCAAGGACATGCTGGCCCGCTACGCGCAGGCGCCGGCCGGCAGCGCCGTGCTGCTGGGCAATGGCTCGGACGAGATCATCACGCTGCTGGCCTTGGCCTGTGCACAGCCCCACGCCGAGGGCCGCGCCACCATGCTGGCGCCCATGCCGGGCTTCGTCATGTACCCCATGAGCGCCAGGCTGCAGGGCCTGGACTTTGTGGGCGTCAATCTGACGGCCGACTTCGAGCTGGACGTGCCCGCCATGCGCGCCGCCATTGCCGAGCACCGCCCCGCCATCACCTATATCGCCTACCCCAACAATCCCACGGCCACGCTCTGGGCCGAGGCCGATGTGCAGACCGTGATCGACGCGGTCGGCGCCATCGGCGGCCTGGTCGTCATGGACGAGGCCTACCAGCCCTTCGCCCGCCGCAGCTGGGCAGAGAACATGCGCGCCGACCCGGCCCGCAACGCCCATGTGCTGCTGATGCGCACGCTCAGCAAGTTCGGCCTGGCAGGCGCGCGCCTGGGCTACCTGATCGGCCCGGCCGCCATCGTCGGCGAGATCGACAAGGTGCGCCCGCCCTACAACATCAGCGTGCTCAACTGCGAGACGGCCATCTTCGCGCTGGAGCACGAGGCGCTGTATGCGCAGCAGGCCGTGGCCATCTGCGCCGAGCGCCAGCCGCTGATCGATGCGCTGGCCACGCTGCCGGGTGTGGAAAAGATCTGGCCGTCCGAGGCCAACATGGTCTTGCTGCGCGTGCGCGATGCCGCGCGCGCCCAGGCCGAGATGAAGGCCCGGGGCGTGCTGGTGAAGAATGTCTCTGCCATGCACCCGCTGCTGGCCAACTGCCTGCGACTGACCGTGGGCACCCACGAAGAAAACGCCCAGATGCTGGCGGCCCTAAAGGAATCCCTATGAGCAATGCAGCTCCCGCACGCACCGCCGAAGTGCAGCGCAATACCGCCGAGACCCGGATCAAGGTCGCCATCAACCTGGACGGCACGGGCAAGGCCAGCCTGCGCTCGGGCATCGGCTTTCTGGACCACATGCTCGACCAGATCGCGCGCCATGGCCTGATCGACCTCGATATCGACTGCGAGGGCGACCTGCACATCGACGGCCACCACACGGTGGAGGACATCGGCATCACTCTGGGCCAGGCCTTTGCCAAGGCCGTGGGCGACAAGAAGGGCATCCGCCGCTACGGCCATGCCTATGTGCCGCTGGACGAGGCCCTGAGCCGCGTGGTCATCGATTTCTCTGGCCGCCCAGGCCTGCACATGGACGTGAAATTCACGGCCGGCAGCATCGGTCAGCTCGACACCCAGCTGGTCTACGAATTCTTCCAGGGCTTCGTCAACCACGCGGGCGTGACCATGCACATCGACAATCTCAAGGGCTTCAACGCCCACCACCAATGCGAGACCATCTTCAAGGCCTTTGCACGCGCCCTGCGCTTTGCGCTGGAGCATGACGAGCGCATGGCCGGCGTCATCCCCTCGACCAAGGGCGCTCTGTAAAGAGAAGCGATTGACTCCGGTCAAAGCTTGATCTGACCGGGCAATCCAGCCGAAAATCCGACCGAACACGCGCCACACGCTATGAGTTTGACTGACAACACCGTCGCCGTCGTCGATTACGGCATGGGCAATCTGCGCTCGGTTTCCCAGGCCGTGCGCACGGCCGCCGCCGACTCCGGCTGGCAGGTCGTGGTCACCGCCGATCCCGAGGTGGTGCTGGCCGCCAACCGGGTCGTGCTGCCGGGCCAGGGCGCCATGCCCGACTGCATGCGCGAACTGCGCGAATCCGGCCTGCAGGACGCCGTGCTGCATGCCGCTGCCAACAAGCCCCTGTTCGGTGTCTGCGTGGGCATGCAGATGCTGCTGGACCACAGCGACGAGGGCGATGTGCCTGGCCTGGGCCTGATCCCCGGCAATGTGCGCAAGTTCGATCTGGCGGGCCGCGTCCAGGCCGACGGCAGCCGCTTCAAGGTGCCGCAAATGGGCTGGAACCGCGTGCACCGCAAGCACAATGCCGGGCAGTCCCACCCGCTGTGGCGTGGAATTCCCGAAGACAGCTTCTACTACTTCGTGCACAGTTTCTACGCCGTGGTGCAGCAGCCCCAGCATTGCGCTGCAGAGGCCGACTACGGCGGGCGCTTTGCCTGCGCCATCGCACGCGATAATATTTTCGCCACCCAGTTTCACCCCGAAAAGAGCGCGGACCAGGGCCTGGCCCTGTTCCGCAACTTTCTGGGCTGGAAGCCCTGAACCCTCTTTCCCTCCCCGCACCGGCCGCTGCATCCCAGGCCTTCATTGCTCGCAAACCATCATGCTGCTCATTCCTGCCATCGACCTCAAGGACGGCCACTGCGTACGCCTCATCCAGGGTGATATGGACCAGTCGACCACGTTCGGCGAAGACCCGGCCATCATCGCCCGCCGCTGGCTCGACGCCGGCGCACGCCGCCTGCATCTGGTGGACCTCAATGGCGCGTTTGCGGGCCAGCCCAAGAACCTGGTGGCCATCAAGGCCATCCTCAAAGAGGTGGACGGCCGGATTCCGGTGCAGCTCGGCGGCGGCATCCGTGACCTGGACACCATCGAGAAATACATAGACGCCGGCATCAGCTACGTGATCATCGGCACCGCCGCCGTGAAGAACCCGGGCTTTCTGCAGGACGCCTGCAGCGCCTTCGGCGGCCATGTGATCGTTGGCCTGGACGCCAAGGACGGCAAGGTGGCCATCGACGGCTGGAGCAAGCTCACGGGCCAGGACGTGCACTCGGTGGCCAAGCGCTTCGAGGACTGGGGTGTGGAGTCCATCATTTACACCGACATCGGCCGCGACGGCATGCTCACGGGCATCAACATCGACGCCACCGTCAATCTCGCGCAATCGCTGAAGATTCCCGTCATCGCCTCGGGCGGCCTGGCGGGCATGGCCGACATCGAGGCGCTGTGCAAGGTCGAGGACGAAGGCATCGAAGGCGTGATCTGCGGCCGCGCCATCTACTCGGGCGACCTTGACTTCGCCGCGGCGCAGGCCCGCGCCGACGAGCTCAGGGCCTGAACGGCCTGCGCCTTCCCTGTATTCGCGGGCGCCTGTGCTTCACAGGCGCCCGCGCTGCATTCAGCGCCAGGGATTCAGGCTTTCTTTACGAGCAGGCGGGCATGGCCTGCCCGGCATTGGTGGCGCGCACGGTCTGCACAAAGGCATCCCAGTAATTCGGCAGCCCGGCCCAGGGGTTGCCCACGCCGGTGCTGGGCTCGAACTCCAGCTGGGTCACATAGATCCATCCCGCCTGGTAGCGGGCCGAGGCGGCCGACTGCACGGCCGTCTGCATGGCCGCGCAGCCCGACACGTTGTGCACCAGCGAGGCCTGGTGGCTGTTGGGCAGCCCGTACAGCCAGTCAAAACTCGTCGTGCGCGGATCGTAGGTGGCGTAGGTGGAGCCCTTGCCCTCGAACGTGGTCAGCACATCGGCCACATCGGCATAACCGGCCACGGGCACGAGGCCCGGGTTGCCGATCACGATCAGGTTGGGATTCTTGGCCTTGATGTACTGGTAGATGCTGCGGTAGAAGTCCAGCCGGTTGGTGGTGGCCGCCATCTCGTCAATGAAGAAGCCCTTGACCAGGCCTGCGCCGTAGTGCGTGAAATAGTTGTCGATATTGGCTTGGATGCTGGCCAGCGATCGCGTGCCCGTGCCGTAGCTGGAGCTCACATAGCCCACCAGCTGCCCGCCCGCGTTGGCAAAAGCGGTGGCGGCGCGCGTGATGTTCGCGTCTGGCCCACTGAAAATGCCGTTGGCCGGATTCAGGATGGCCGTCATCTGCACGGTCGGATTCGCCTGTGCGCTGGCCGTCAGCGCATTCCAGGCCGTGGCTCCAGAGCCCGTGGGATAGAAATACGTGGGCACCAGCACCCGCAGCGGTGCAGGCGCAGGACGCAGATAGAAGGTCTGGGAAGCGCTGCCCGTGCGGCCTGCCACGGTGGCGCTGGCCTGTACCTGCTGGCGGCCCGGCGTGGCGCCGGTCAGCGAAGCCGTTGCCACGCCGGAGCTGGTCAGCGCCGAGGTGCTGACGCCTGTGGCTGCGCTGAAGCTCACCACGGTTCCATCGGCGGCATTCACGCCATCGGCCAGAACACCTGCGCGCAGGGTCAGTGCCGAGCCTGCAGTCACCACATCCCTGGCGGCCGGGGCCGTCCATTGCACGGTGACCGAGGTCACTCCGGGCTGGCCGGTGCCGCCGTCACCCCCATTACCGCCATTGCCACCGCCAGCGTTGCTGTCACCACCGCCGCCTCCGCCGCAGGAGGCCACCGAGGCGGCCAAGGCGAGCATGCCGAGTCGCAGGACAAGAGAAGAGGGAGCGTGGGAACGTTGCATGACAGAGGAGGGCTGAGCGGGGGAAAGGCTATATTCAAGCATGAAAGTTACATCTTCCTTTCCCGCAGTAACAGCTTTACCTGCGGCCGCGCAAGCTCCCGGCGCCTGCGCTGATGCATGGCAGGGCCTGCCCGCCATCCGCCTGCGCCTGGCTTGCGGCGATACCGCCCTGGTGGCCTTGCAGGGGGCGCAGCTGCTGTCCTGGCAGGCAGGTGGCGAGGAGCAACTGTTCCTGAGCCCTCATGCCGCCCATGACGGCCACACACCCATACGCGGCGGCATTCCGGTCTGCTTTCCCCAATTCAACCAACGCGGCCCGCTGGTCAAGCACGGCTTTGCGCGCACCCTGCCGTGGCAGGCCGATGCAGCACAGGCCGAGGTTCTTGCCGGCGATGGCTTGTTCCTGCGGCTCAAGCTCGCCGATACGCCGCAGACGCGCGCCGTCTGGCCGCATTCCTTCGAGACCTGGCTGGAGGTCACGCTGTTGCCTGGCCGGCTTGACGTGGAGCTGGTGGTGCACAACCGGGGAGACACGCCCTTGGCCTTCACTGCCGCCTTGCACAGCTACCTGCGCGTGGCGGACGTGGAGCAATGCCGGCTGCAAGGCCTTGACGGCCTGTCCTACTGGGATGCCGTGGCCGACACCCATCCCATGCAGCAAGGCGACGTGCGCTTTGGCGAAGAGCTCGATCGCGTCTACCCCCGGCCCGGGAAGACCATGGAGCTGGCCGTTCCTGCCGGAGGCTTGCGCATCTCGCAGGATGCCGCCTGGAGCGAGACCGTGGTCTGGAACCCCGGCCCTGCGCTGTGTGCCCGCCTGGCCGATATGCCGCCACAAGGGTGGCGGCAGATGCTGTGCGTGGAGGCCGCCGCCATCGATGCGCCTGTGCATGTGGCGCCCGGCGCGCATTGGCGCGCGGCGCAGCGCTTGAACAAGCGGTAGTCCGGCACCCGCTCTTGAACGAAAAAAGCGCCTGTGAACAGGCGCTTTTTCCATGGGTTCGTGAGCCGGGTCAGCGGCGCTGCATGCGTTGTGCCGACTGCGCTGGGCGCAGGCCCGGGGTGATCTGCAGCTCCACGGGGCCTTCGCCCCGGCGCACATCGAATTTCGCAGCCTCGCCGGGCTTGAGCGCGGCCACGGCGGTCAGCAGCTCGGACACATTGCGGATGGGCTTGTCGCCCACCTGCACGATCACATCGCCCGGGCGCATGCCGGCCTGGGCCGCGGGACCTGCCTGCAGCACACCGGTGATGATCACGCCGGAGTCGGCTTTCACGCCAAAGGTCTCGGCCAGCTCCGGCGACAGTTCATTGGGCTCCACGCCGATCCAGCCGCGCACCACGCGGCCGTCCTTGACGATGCCGTCCAGCACCAGCTTGGCCGTGGACACGGGAATCGCAAAGCCAATGCCCATGCTGCCGCCCGAGCGCGAATAGATGGCGGTATTGATGCCAAGCAGATTGCCGCTGGCATCTACCAGTGCGCCGCCCGAATTGCCGGGGTTGATGGCGGCGTCGGTCTGGATGAAGTTCTCGAAGGTATTGATGCCCAGCTGACTGCGGCCCAGTGCGCTGACGATGCCGCTGGTCACCGTCTGGCCCACGCCGAAGGGGTTGCCGATGGCCAGCACGCGGTCGCCCACGTCGATCTGGTCGGAATTGCCCAGAACGATGACGGGCAGCTTGTCCAGGGCGATCTTGAGCACGGCCAGGTCGGTCTCGGGATCGGTGCCGATCACCTGGGCCTTGGCCTGGCGGCTGTCGGTCAGCGTGACCTCGATGTCGTCCGCACCCTCGACCACGTGGTTGTTGGTCAGGATATAGCCGTCGGTGCTGATGATCACGCCGCTGCCCAGGCCTGCCTGCTCCTGCGTGCCCTGGTCGCCGAAGAAGAACTGAAACCACGGATCGTTGCTGCGCGGATGGCGCACCGCCTTGCTGGTGTTGATGCTCACCACGGCCGGCGCTGCCTTCTTGGCGGCAGGAGCAAAGCTGCCGGGGCTGACTTCTCCGACGGGCGTGGCCGGCGCCTCCAGCAACGCGATGCCGGCATTGCTGCGCACGGCTCCACGGCGCAGCCAGTCCGGCTGCAGGGTGGCGACGACAAAGTAGGCAGCCACCAGGATGGTGACCACCTGCGAAAACAGCAGCCAGGTGCGTTTCATGAAGTGTGGTGTTCTGTGCGGGAGTACAAGGCCTCATTGTGAGGCATGTCGTGTAAGGCCTAGCACCGACAGACCGGCCCCCAAAGCCGCGCTCCCCACACAGCTACAGTACAAACCCTAGAATCCCCCGACGACTGCGCCACGCCGCGTTCGCTGTTGCGCCGGCCCACAAGCCGGCCCCAAGAGAGAGCCAAGTCCTCCGATCCCGAAGTCTTGCAGAACGATCTGCCGCTGCACGCTCATCCGTTGCCGTGGTATCCACCGCGCCGTCCTGCTGTTCGATCCCTGGAAAAAAACCATGACTACGCTTGACCAAGCGCAGCCGGGCATGGCCCCCGCTGTTGCGACCGCACGTCCTCTCAACCGACAGGACTACAAGACCCTGGGCCTGTCGGCCCTGGGCGGCACCCTGGAGTTCTACGACTTCGTCGTTTTCGTTTTCTTTGCCAACGTCATCGGCAAGCTGTTCTTCCCGGCCGAGATGCCGGACTGGCTGCGCCAGCTGCAGACGCTGGGCATTTTTGCGGCGGGCTACCTGGCGCGGCCCATCGGCGGCATTCTGATTGCACACTTTGGCGACATCCTGGGCCGCAAGAAGATGTTCACGCTGTCCATCTTCCTGATGGCCGTGCCCACGCTGGTGATCGGCCTGCTGCCCACCTACGCCTCCATCGGCATTGCCGCGCCGATTTTGCTGCTGGCCATGCGCGTGCTGCAGGGCGCGGCCATTGGTGGCGAGATGCCGGGCGCCTGGGTCTTCGTGGCCGAGCATGCGCCGGCGCGCCACTATGGCTTTGCCATCGGCTCGCTGACTTCGGGCATCACGGGCGGCATTTTCCTGGGCTCCATCATCGGCGTCTGGCTCAACAGCACCTACAGCGCCGAGGAGATCCACGACTGGGCCTGGCGCATGCCCTTCATCCTGGGTGGCGTGTTCGGCCTGGTGTCGGTCTACCTGCGCAAGTTCCTGCACGAGACACCCATTTTCCAGGAGCTGATGGCACGCAAGCAGGCCGACCGCGAACTGCCGCTCAAGACCATCGTGCGCGACCACCGCCAGGCCTGCGTGCTGGTGGCGCTGATGACCTGGGTGCTGTCCACGGCCATCGTGGTGGTGGTGCTGTTCACGCCGGCCTATCTGCAGAAGGTCTTCCACATCGACGCGGCCCTGGCCATGAAGGCCAATGCCGTGGCCACGGTGACGCTGACGCTGGGCTGCGTGTTCTGGGGCTGGCTGTCCGACAAGATGGGCACGCGTGTGGCCATGGTCACGGGCTGGCTGGGCATGACGGTGACGGCCTATGCGTTCTATCTGAACCTGCCGGGCACGGCGTCCTCGCTGGTGTGGAGCTATGCGCTGGTGGGCTTTTTCGTGGGCAGCATTGCGCTGCTGCCGGTGGTGGGCGTGCGCGCCTTCCCGGCCGAGGTGCGTTTCACGGGCCTGTCCTTTGCCTACAACATGGCCTATGCGGTGTTCGGCGGCATGACGCCCATGCTGGTGTCCGTGTGGCAGCAGGTGGATGTGATGGCGCCTGCGCACTATGTGGCGGCCATGGGCATCCTGGGCGCGGCCATCGGCTTCTGGCCCCTGGCCTGCCGTGGTTGGCAACCCAGGCGCGGCTGAGCTTGGCAGTGGAATGAAGGGCAGCATGGCTGCCCTTTTTCTTGGGCGCCGCATGGATCGCTGACAATCCTTTCATGAGCACCACGCGACAAGAACTCCTGGCCCACTTCGACGGTTTGCTGCAGCCCGAGCGCTTCAAGGACTATGGTCCCAACGGCCTGCAGGTGGAGGGGCGCGGCGAGATCCGTCGCATCGTCAGCGGGGTGACGGCCAGCCGGGCGCTGATCGAGGCGGCCATCGAGGCGCAGGCCGATGCCATCTTCGTGCACCACGGCCTGTTCTGGCGCGGCATGGATGGCCGCATCACGGGCTGGCTCAAGGAGCGTATCCGCCTGCTGCTGGCCCACGACATCAATCTCTTTGCCTACCACCTGCCGCTGGATGCCCATCCGCAATGGGGCAACAACGCGCAGCTGGGTGTGCAGCTGGGGCTTGAGGGCCAGGCAACGTTTGGCGAGCAGAACCTGGGCTGGATGGCCGCGGCGGAGTTTGCCGACGCGGCGGCGCTGGGCAGGCATGTGGAGCAGGCGCTGGGGCGCACTCCTGTCTGCGTGGGGGGAGAGCGCCTGCGCCCCATTCACCCCATTCGCCGCATTGCCTGGTGCACGGGCGGTGCGCAAGGTTTCTTCGAGGCCGCGATTGCCGCTGGGGCCGATGCCTTCATCACGGGCGAGATTTCCGAGCCGCAGGCGCATCTGGCGCGCGAGACGGGCGTGGCCTTTCTGGCGGCAGGCCACCATGCCACGGAGCGCTACGGCGCGCCGGCCCTGGCGGGGCAGGTGGCATTGGAGCTGGGGCTGGAGCACCGTTTCATCGAGATCGACAATCCGGCCTGATGCTGGCCTGTTAGTGGCCCACTATTGGCCCGCCCAGGGGGCGAGGCCTTTTGCTGCAAGCGCGGTGCGAATGACCGGCTTGCCTGATCCGGATACTGAAAATGCCTGATTCCACACAGTCCACGGCCTTGATGGCCATCACCCAGGGCGACTCTGCCGGGGTGGGGCCCGAGACCATCGCCAAGGCGTTCATGGGCGCGCCCGAGCAGATGCGCGGCTGCTTCGTCGTCGGCGAGTTGCAGACGCTGCGCCGGGCAGCCGCCGTGGCGGCGCGTGCGCGCGATGGCGACAACGCCATTCCCATGCCCGTGGCCGTCATCGAGTCGGCTGAGCAACTGTGGCAGGTGCCGCCTCATTGCATCCCTTTGCTGGAGCTGCCCGGGCTGCCCGGTCCTGCGCCCTGGGGCCAGGTGAGTGCCAGCGCCGGTGACGCGGCTGCGCGCTGCGTGGTCTGGGCCGCGCGAGCTGCCTTGCGCGGCGAGATCGCGGCGCTGGTCACGGCGCCCCTGCACAAGGAGGCGCTGCATGCTGCGGGCGTGGACTTTCCTGGTCATACCGAGCTGCTGCAGTTCGAGGCTGCGCAGCATGCGGGTGTGGGCCTGGATCGCATGCCGGTGCGCATGATGCTGGCCAATGATGAGTTGCGGACGGTGTTGGTCAGCATCCATACCTCGTTGCGCATGGCGATAGATGCCGTCACGCCCGGCAATCTGCTGCAGACGCTGCACATCACGCACGAGGCGCTGTCGCGCAGCCTGGGCCGAGCCCCCAGGATCGGCGTGGCGGGCCTCAATCCGCATGCGGGCGAGGGCGGCCTGTTCGGCAGCGAGGAGGTCGAGATCATCGCCCCGGCTATCGCCCAGGCGCGTGTTGAGGGCCTGGACGCCCACGGACCTTTTGCGCCCGATACGGTGTTCATGCGCGCCCGCAATGCGCCCGGCCACCCCGGCGAGTTCGACGTGGTGCTGGCCATGTACCACGACCAGGGACTGATTCCCGTGAAGTACCTGGGCGTGGAAAAGGGCGTGAATGTCACATTGGGGCTGCCGCTGGTGCGCACCAGCCCGGACCACGGCACGGCTTTTGATATTGCAGGGCAGGGTCTTGCAGAGGCGAGCAGTCTGATTGAGTCCGTGCGAATGGCGCGCAAATTGGCGGCTTGAATGGCTAGCCCAAGCATCGGGAATCTGCAGTAATGGAAAACGCCCGTGGCAACCATGCCACGGGCGTTTTGATTTGCGTCAAAACACGGATTTCAGCGCTTGAGGCTGTCGCGAATCTCGCGCAGCAGCACGATGTCTTCAGGTGTGACGGGGGCCGGCGCGGGGGCGGCCGGGGCCTCGCGGCGCAGGCGGTTGATCTGCTTGACCATCATGAAAATGATGAAGGCCAGGATGATGAAATTCACCGCCACCGTGATGAAGTTCCCATAGGCAAATACGGGGACGCCGGCCTTCTTGAGGGCATCGAGCGTCATCGCTGTTCCGGGGGGCACGCTGCCCAGCACGACGAACAGATTGGAGAAGTCCAGCTTGCCGAAAACCAGGCCAACGACCGGCATGATCAGGTCGTTTACCACGGAATCGACGATTTTGCCAAACGCTCCGCCGATGATGACGCCCACGGCGAGATCTACCACGTTTCCCTTAACTGCGAACTCACGAAATTCCTGCATCATGCCCATGGCTGGCTCCATCTGGAAAGAGTTTGAGATAGCGCAGTATTGCGCGGCTTTGGAGCCTGTCAATGTCGGAGTCGGTATGGAATAACCATACTCGCCCCGCTACAATTTATTGTTGACCCCAACTCAAGCGACGTAGTTCGAGGAACCCCATGAGTGACACTCCAATCGACTCCAGCAAGCGGACGTGGATCATCACGTCGGCGTGTGCTGGCGCGGTGGGCGGCGTGGCGACAGCCGTCCCGTTCGTGAGCACCTTCCAGCCATCCGAGAAGGCCAAGGCCGCCGGGGCTGCAGTGGAGGTCGATATCTCCGCACTCAAGGACGGCGAGAAGCTCACGGTCGAGTGGCGCGGCAAGCCAGTCTGGATCATCAAGCGCACGCCGGAACAGATCAAGGAACTGCCCGAGCTGGACAGCCAGCTGGCCGATCCCCAGTCCAAGCGCCACCCTGAAGAGTTCACGCCGCCCTACGCGATGAATGAAGCCCGCTCGATCAAGCCCGAAGTGCTGGTCGTCGTCGGCATCTGCACGCACCTGGGCTGCTCGCCTTCCGACAAGTTCCAGCCCGGCGCGCAGCCTTCGCTGCCAAATGACTGGAAGGGCGGCTTCCTGTGCCCCTGCCATGGCTCGACCTTTGACATGGCTGGCCGTGTCTTCAAGAACAAGCCGGCCCCCGACAACCTGCAGGTGCCACCGCACATGTACCTGTCGGAGACCAAGCTCCTCATCGGTGAAGACAAGGCTTGAGGGAGACAAGAACAATGGCCCACGAATTCAAGGACATCGATCCGAACGCGCCCGCAGGCGCCAAGCTCACGAACTGGTTCGAGAACCGTTTTCCAACGGCTTTCGACGCCTACCGTGTGCACATGTCGGAGTACTACGCTCCGAAGAACTTCAACTTCTGGTACATCTTCGGCTCGCTGGCGCTGCTGGTGCTGGTGATCCAGATCGTCACCGGCATCTTCCTGGTGATGCACTACAAGCCGGACGCCGAGAAGGCGTTCGCCTCGGTCGAGTACATCATGCGCGATGTGCCCTGGGGCTGGCTGATCCGCTACATGCACTCCACGGGCGCGTCCGCCTTCTTCGTCGTCGTCTATCTGCACATGTTCCGCGGCCTTCTGTACGGTTCGTACCGCAAGCCGCGCGAACTGGTCTGGATCTTCGGCTGCGCCATCTTCCTGGTGCTGATGGCCGAGGCCTTCATGGGCTACCTGCTGCCCTGGGGCCAGATGTCGTACTGGGGCGCCCAGGTGATCGTGAACCTGTTCTCGGCGATCCCCTTCATCGGCCCTGACCTGGCGCTGCTGATCCGTGGCGACTACGTGGTGGGCGATGCCACGCTCAACCGCTTCTTCAGCTTCCACGTGATCGCCGTGCCCCTGGTGCTGCTGGGCCTGGTCGTGGCCCACTTGCTGGCGCTGCACGACGTGGGCTCCAACAATCCGGACGGCATCGAGATCAAGGGCCCCAACGCGCCCAAGGACGCCAAGGGCCATCCGCTGGACGGCATCCCCTTCCATCCCTACTACACGGTGCACGACATCTTCGGCGTGACGGTGTTCCTGTTCCTGTTCTCGGCCGTGGTGTTCTTCGCGCCCGAGTTCGGCGGCTACTTCCTGGAGTACAACAACTTCATCCCGGCCGATCCGTTGAAGACGCCTTCGCACATTGCGCCGGTCTGGTACTTCACGCCGTTCTACTCGATGCTGCGTGCCATCACCAGCGAGATGATGTATGTGCTGATCGCCTGCGTGTTGCTGGGTGCGGGCTTTGGCGTGCTCAAGTCGCGCCTGCCGGCAGCCGTCAAGGGCGTGGTCGCCATCGTGGCCCTGGGCGTCATCGCCATGATGCTGTCCATCGACGCCAAGTTCTGGGGCGTGCTGGTGATGGGTGGCGCCGTGATCATCCTGTTCGCGCTGCCCTGGCTCGATTGCAGCCCGGTCAAGTCCATCCGCTACCGTCCGAGCTGGCACAAGTACCTCTACGGCATCTTCGTGATCAACTTCGTGATCCTGGCCTATCTCGGTGTGCAGCCGCCGTCGCCCATCGGCGAGCGCGTGTCCCAGGTCGGAACGCTGTTCTACTTCGGCTTCTTCCTGCTGATGCCCTGGTGGAGCCGCCTGGGCAAGACCAAACCCGTTCCCGATCGTGTGACGTTCAAGCCGCACTGAAGCTGGAGAGAACAACAATGAAGAAACTGATTCTCACGTTGATCGCGGCCCTGGGCATCATGACCGGTGCACAGGCTTCCGAAGGCGGCATCGCCTGGGACAAGGCCCCGGGCAAGACCAATGACACGGTATCGCTGCAAAACGGCGCCAAGCTGTTCGTCAACTACTGCCTGAGCTGCCACTCGGCCGCATTCATGCGCTTCAACCGGCTGCAGGACATCGGGCTGACCGAGCAGGAAATCAAGGACAACCTGCTGTTCACCACCGACAAGGTGGGCGAGACCATGAAGGCGGCCATCAACCCGAAGGAAGCCAAGGAGTGGTTCGGAGCCAATCCGCCGGATCTGACGGTGATCGCGCGCTCGCGCGCAGGCCACAACGGCACGGGTGCCGACTATCTCTACACCTTCCTGCGCACCTTCTACCGCGATGACACCAAGGCCACGGGCTGGAACAACCTGGCCTTCCCCAGCGTGGGCATGCCCCATGCACTGTGGCAACTGCAGGGCGAGCGCCGTGCCGTCTTCGAAGAAGCCGAAGAGCACGGCGTGAAGACCCAGGTTTTCAAGGGGTGGGAGCAGGTCTCTCCCGGCTCCATGAGCCCAGTGCAGTACGATCAGGCAGTTGGCGATCTGGTGAACTACCTGCAATGGATGGGTGAGCCGGCACAGAACAGCCGCATCCGCATTGGCGTGGGCGTGCTGCTTTTCCTGGCGGTCTTCATCTTCATTGCATGGCGCCTCAACGCCGCGTTCTGGAAAGACGTCAAATAAAACCGTGACTGCAGAAGGTCGTGCAAGCGATTGCGCGGCTGAACTGTGTGCAGAGTGGGCGCCGCGAGCGACCCACTCTTTTTGATTTTTAGGAGCCTCCACCATGATGGTGCTTTATTCGGGAACGACCTGCCCCTTTTCACACCGTTGCCGTTTCGTCCTGTTCGAAAAAGGCATGGACTTCGAGATCCGCGATGTGGACCTGTTCAGCAAGCCTGAAGACATCAGCGTGATGAACCCGTACGGCCAGGTGCCCATCCTGGTCGAGCGCGACCTGATCCTGTACGAATCGAACATCATCAACGAGTACATCGACGAGCGCTTCCCGCATCCCCAACTGATGCCCGGCGACCCGGTGGACCGCGCCCGCGTGCGCCTGTTCCTGCTGAACTTCGAAAAGGAACTGTTCGTGCACGTGAGCACGCTCGAGGAGCGCAACGTCAAGGGCAACGAAAAGGCCATCGAAAAGGCGCGCGCCCACATCCGCGACCGCCTGACGCAACTGGCTCCCGTGTTCCTCAAGAACAAGTACATGCTGGGCGAGAACTTCTCCATGCTGGACGTGGCCATTGCCCCGCTGCTGTGGCGCCTGGACTACTACGGCATCGAGGTGTCCAAGAACGCCGCCCCGCTGCTCAAGTACGCCGAGCGCATCTTCTCGCGCCCTGCCTACATCGAAGCGCTGACGCCTTCCGAGAAGGTGATGCGCAAATAATTCGCATCGGTTGACGACTGATTGCGCGGGCAGGGAAGGCGGTCAACCGGTCGCCATCCTGCCCGTTTTCGTATTACGACCACTCTTTTCCTGGGATCGTCATGACTGCCCCCGAAGCAACTTCCACCCGCCCCTACCTGATCCGGGCCCTGTACGAGTGGTGCACCGACAACGGCTTCACACCCCACATCGCAGTGCGCGTGGACCGCAACGTGCAGGTGCCGCGCGAGTTCGTGCGCGACGGCGAGATCGTGCTCAACGTCAGCTACGACGCCACCAGTGGCCTGCAGATGGGCAATGACTTCATCAGCTTCACGGCCCGCTTTGGCGGCAAGCCACGCGAAATCATGGTGCCTGTCGAGCAGGTGATGGCCATCTACGCACGGGAGACCGGGCAAGGCATGGCTTTCCCGGCGCCGGAGTCGGATGCCGACGCCGACAACGAAGTTTCGGTCGAGCAGGAATCCGATGAGCCTGTGTCGCAGGACGCAGTTGCTGAAGTGCCGGCCGAGCCAGCTGCCGACGAACGCGTGGTGCAGCTGGTGAGTATCCAGAACGAGGGTGATGATGAAGAGCCCCCGCGCACGCCGCCGCCCTCGGGCACGCGGCCCTCGCTGAAGCTGGTGAAGTAGGTTTTTCGTATCCCGGGCCTGCGATCACGCGCGCAAGCGTGTTCGCAGACGCCGGGAACGGCTGAAGCAGTCTTTTTCTGCGCTAGAATTCGTGCTTCGCCGGTTTAGCTCAGTTGGTAGAGCACCCGCCTTGTAAGCGGTAGGTCGTCAGTTCGAATCCGACAACCGGCACCAAAAGGTCTCCTTCGGAGGCCTTTTTTCATTGCTTTCTTCATTTCCGGCCGCGTTTGTTTCAGCGGCCGATCAGGCCTGCACTTTGAGCCGGATCTCGGTCACATCCCATCCCTTGGTGCGCAGGTGGGCTGCCATGGCGGGCAGCAACTGGCGGATCTTGGCGGCTGCCGCATTGTTTCGCACCAGCAGGCACCAGGTGCTGCCCTCGATGGGGCCTGCCTGCAGGCTGGCGCGCAGCAGCGGCGGCACCAGGGGTAGGATGGCCGTCAGGCGATTGCTGGAGTCCCGGGTGAGCTGTGCGAGCCGCGCCAGCGTGGGCGAGTTCTCGACGGCGTGCAGGGCGGTGACGGCGTGGTGGCGGCGTGTGAAGGTCATGGGCTTGAAGGGCTGGACTGGCAGCGTTGGCATGCGCCGGCCCGGAGGGTCGTTATAGCAGCATCTGCGGGGTGGCGCGGGTCCGGGGATTCGGGTTCGGGGCTGTGCGGCTGCATGCGTCGGCCTGCCTGAGAGAGGGTTGGACGGAGGCAGTTAGAATCAATTGTTCGGTTCTCGCTTCGGCCCGGCCGCATGTGTTCTTCAGAAGAGCACTTGCAGGCAGGTGGAGCGGCCCCATCTGAAATCCAACAATCTAGGGATTCCAGGCACACCGCAGTCCGCTTCAGCGGGCGGCGGTGTGTCTTTTTCGCATGGCCACCAACTTCCTCACCAAACTATTCGGCAGCCGAAACGATCGGCTTCTCAAGCAATACCGCAAGACGGTTGTTCGCATCAATGCGATGGAGCCCGACTACGAGAAGCTCAGCGACGAGGCTCTGCGTGCAAAGACGCAGGAGTTCAAGGAACGTGTGGCCAAGGGCGAGTCGCTGGACGACCTGCTGCCCGAAGCCTTCGCCGTGGTGCGCGAGGGCTCCAAGCGCGTCATGAAGATGCGCCACTTCGACGTTCAGCTGCTGGGTGGCATGGCGCTGCACTACGGCAAGATCGCCGAAATGCGCACCGGCGAAGGCAAGACGCTGACCGCCACGCTGCCGGTCTACCTGAACGCACTGTCGGGCAATGGCGTGCACGTGGTGACCGTGAACGACTATCTGGCCAATCGCGATGCGACCTGGATGGCCAAACTGTACAACTTCCTCGGACTGTCGGTGGGCATCAACCTGCCCAACATGCCGCGCGAGGAAAAGCAGGCCGCCTACAACAGCGACATCACCTACGGCACGAACAACGAATACGGCTTCGACTACCTGCGCGACAACATGGTCTACGAGTCGGGCGACCGCGTTCAGCGCGTGCTCAACTACGCCATCGTCGACGAGGTGGACTCCATCCTGATCGATGAGGCCCGCACGCCGCTGATCATCAGCGGCCAGGCCGAAGACCACACGGCCATGTACGTGGCCATGAACAAGATCGTTCCCAACCTGGTGCGCCAGGAAGGCGAGGCCGACCCGCGCACCGGCGAAGGCGTGACCAAGCCCGGCGACTTCACCGTGGACGAGAAGAGCCACCAGGTGTTCCTGACCGACCAGGGCTACGAGGCTGCAGAGCGCCTGCTGGGCCACGCCGGCATGATTGCCGAGGGCGCCTCGCTGTACGACCCGGCCAACATCACCCTGGTCCACCATCTCTACGCGGCGCTGCGTGCCAATAACCTCTACCACCGTGACCAGCACTATGTGGTGCAGAACGGCGAGATCGTCATCGTTGACGAGTTCACGGGCCGCCTGATGGCAGGCCGGCGCTGGAGCGACGGCCTGCACCAGGCGGTCGAGGCCAAGGAAGGCGTGACCATCCAGGCCGAGAACCAGACCATGGCCTCGATCACCTTCCAGAACTACTTCCGTCTCTACGGCAAGCTGGCTGGCATGACGGGCACGGCCGATACCGAGGCCTACGAATTCCAGGAAATCTATGGTCTCGAGACCATGGTGATTCCGCCCAACCGTCCCAGCAAGCGCGACGACCAGCTCGACCGTGTCTACAAGACCACGCGCGAGAAGTACGAGGCGGCGATCCGCGATATCCGTGAATGCTATGAGCGCGGCCAGCCCGTGCTGGTGGGCACGACTTCGATTGAGAACTCCGAAATCATCGACGAGCTGCTCAACAAGGAAAACCTTCCCCACCAGGTGCTCAACGCCAAGCAGCACGAGCGCGAGGCCGACATCGTGGCCCAGGCCGGCCGTCCCGGCATGATCACCATCGCCACCAACATGGCCGGCCGCGGCACCGACATCGTGCTGGGTGGCAACATCGAAAAGCAGGTGGCTGCTGTCGAGGCCGATGAATCCCTGTCCGAAGCCGAACGCCAGCAGCGCATCGAACAAATGCGCGCCGACTGGAAGATCGAGCACGACAAGGTCTCGGCCCTGGGTGGCCTGCGCATCATCGCCACCGAGCGCCATGAATCGCGCCGTATCGACAACCAGCTGCGTGGCCGTTCGGGCCGCCAGGGCGATCCCGGCTCCTCGCGCTTTTACCTGAGCCTGGACGATGCGCTGATGCGCATCTTCGCGGGCGACCGTGTGCGCGCCATCATGGACCGCCTGAAGATGCCCGATGGCGAAGCCATCGAAGCCGGCATCGTGACCCGCTCCATCGAAGGCGCTCAGCGCAAGGTCGAGGCCCGCAACTTCGACATCCGCAAGCAGCTGCTCGAATACGACGACGTGTCCAACGACCAGCGCAAGGTGATCTACCAGCAGCGCAACGAGATCCTCGACGCCTCGGACCTGTACGAGATGATCACGGTGATGCGCGACGACGTGGTGTCCGATCTGGTGCGCCAGTACGTTCCTGCCGAGTCCATGGAAGAGCAGTGGGACCTGGCCGGTCTGGAAAAGGCGCTGGAAAGCGAATGGCGCATCCAGCTGCCGCTGCAGTCGCAGGTGCAGTCCGCGCACGCCATCACCGACGAGGAAATCCTCGAAAAGGTGCTGCAGGCCGCCCGCGAAGTGTTCGATGCCAAGGTCGAGCTGATCGGCCGCGAGAACTTCACGCAATTCCAGCGCGCCGTCCTGCTGCAAAGCTTCGACACCAACTGGCGTGACCACCTGTCTGCACTCGACTATCTGCGCCAGGGCATCCACCTGCGCGGCTATGCGCAAAAGCAGCCCAAGCAGGAATACAAGCGCGAGGCCTTCGAGCTGTTCCGCCAGCTCATCGACCAGGTCAAGACCGAAGTCACGCGCGTGCTGATGACCGTGCAGGTGCAGTCGCGCGAACAGGTGGAGCAGGCCACCGAGGCCCTGGAGCAGCGCAGCGCCCACAGCCTGGAGCACATGACCTATGGCGCTCCGTCGGATGGCGACATCGGTGGCTCCGTTGAAGACGAGCCGCTGGAGCTGCCCGAAGGCGCTCGCGTGGGCCGCAATGATCCCTGCCCCTGCGGCAGCGGCAAGAAGTACAAGCAGTGCCACGGCAAGCTGTCGTGATGCGGCGGGCGTCGTAAGACACCGCAAGACACGGAAACGGCACGGATGCACTCCGTGCCGTTTTCTTTTTTAAGGTCGATGAAATACGTGCCGCTCCGGTTTGTTCCGATAATGGAGCGCGTTTTTCTTTCACTGTAGGAAGCCCCTCAATGCCTGTGAATCTCTCCGCTCCCGTGCACGCCGACCTGTTGGCGATCGACGGCGTTCGCATCGGCGTCACCGAAGCCGGTGTGCGCAAGGCCAACCGCAAGGACCTGTCCGTGTTCCTGCTCGACGAGGGCGCTTCGGTGGCTGGCGTGTTCACACAGAACCGTTTCTGCGCAGCGCCTGTGCAGGTCAGCCGCGAGCATCTGGTTCAGACAGCGGGCGCCATCCGTGCCATGGTCATCAACACAGGCAATGCCAATGCAGGCACTGGCGCCGACGGCCTGGCACGTGCGCGCCGTACCTGCGCAGATCTGGCAGCGCTGCTGCAGCTCAAGCCCGAGCAGATCCTGCCGTTCTCCACTGGCGTGATCATGGAAGAGCTGCCTGTGGACCGCATTGCAGCCGGCCTGCCGGCCGCCATTGCCGCAGCCAAGGCCGACAACTGGGGCACGGCTGCCGAGGGCATCATGACCACCGACACGCTGCCCAAGGCCTTCAGCCGGGCCGTGGACATTGGCGGCAAGCGTGTGAGCATCACCGGCATCAGCAAGGGCGCGGGCATGATCCGCCCCAACATGGCGACCATGCTGGGCTTTCTGGCCACCGATGCGGCCATCGCTCCCGAGCTGCTGCAGCCCCTGGTCAAGGAGTTGGCCGACGGCTCGTTCAACCGCGTGACCATCGACGGCGACACATCGACCAACGATTCCTTTGTGCTGGTGGCCACGCACAAGGCCGGCAATGCGCAGATCACTTCGCTGACCAGCGCCGAAGGCCAGGCCCTGAAGGCTGCATTGCTGGATGTGTCGCGTTTGCTGGCTCAGGCCATCGTGCGCGATGGCGAAGGTGCCACCAAGTTCATCACCATCAAGGTGGAGGGTGGCAAGACCGAGGCCGAGTGCCGCCTGGTGGCATATTCCATCGCGCATTCGCCCCTGGTCAAGACGGCGTTCTTTGCCAGCGACCCGAATCTGGGCCGCATCCTCGCGGCGGTTGGCTATGCTAGCATCGACGATCTGGACCAGACCAAGATCGACCTGTACCTGAACGATGTGCATGTCGCAGTCAATGGCGGCCGCAACCCTGCCTATCAGGAGGAAGACGGCCAGCGCGTGATGAAGCAGCAGGAGATCATCGTGCGCGTGCTACTGGGCCGAGGGGAGGCCGAGCAGACCGTGTGGACCTGCGATCTGAGCCACGACTACGTGAGCATCAACGCCGACTACCGCTCCTGACTCTCCACCCACCGTGCCGCCGGCAGCCGCAGGCCTTGTGCCTGGCTGCTGCCAGCTTTCAATGGCGGCCGGCGCGCAAAAGCTCTGGCGTTGGCATGAGATCCATCTCGATTCCCGGGCATATCCAGCGTCGGTGGCCGTGAGATCCGTATTCGAGAGACATCCATGACATTGCCCACAGAAGCCGTCGCCGCCCCCTTGCTGCAACTCGTGCAGCGCGCCGAGCAGCTGATGCAGCGCATCGAGGCCATCCTGCCCCAGCCGCTGCAATCCCCCGCAGACTGGAATACCGCGATCGCCTGGCGCTATCGCAAGCGCGCCAACGGCTGCGGCCTGCTGGAGCCCGTGCGCCACGTCGGCGCCATGCAACTGTCCGACCTGCAGAACATCGATGTGCAAAAGGACAAGATCGCGCGCAATACCGAGCAGTTCGTGACCGGCCGCACGGCCAACAACGTGCTGCTCACCGGCGCGCGCGGCACGGGCAAATCCTCGCTGATCCGTGCCTGCCTGCATGCCTTTGCGTCGCAGGGCCTGCGCCTGATCGAAGTGGACAAGGCCGATCTGACGGACCTGCCCGACATCGTCGATGTGGTGGCCGGCCGGCCCGAGAAGTTCATCATCTATTGCGACGACCTGAGCTTTGAGGAAGGCGAGCCTGGCTACAAGGCCCTGAAGTCCATTCTGGATGGATCAGTCAGCGCCGCCAGCCCGAACGTGCTGGTCTATGCGACCAGCAATCGCCGCCATCTGCTGCCGGAGTACCAGTCCGAGAATCTGACCTACCAGCGCGGCGAGGATGGCGAGCTGCATCCCGGCGAGGTGATTGAGGAAAAGATCTCGCTGTCCGAGCGCTTCGGCCTGTGGGTGAGCTTCTATCCCTTCAGCCAGGACGAGTACCTGCGCGTGGTGGCTCAATGGCTGGAGGCCCTGGGACTGGGCCAGGCCACGATCGAGGCCGCGCGTCCTGAGGCCCTGGTTTGGGCGCTGGAACGAGGCTCGCGCAGCGGCCGCGTGGCCCATCAGTTCGCCCGTGACTATGCGGGCCGCGCCGAGCGCCCGAACCAGCGCCAGACCGGCATCGCCGATGTCCAAGGGCTGGCCGAAGAGGCCGAACTCTGACAAGCCTGCTGCCCGGCCTTGGGGTCGGGCGGTTTTTTGCGAAAGATCAAGTGACTGAAAAAGAAATCTCCCTGAACACCGGCGCCGATGCTGCCCAGTCTCAAGCGCCGTCTCTACCGCCGGTGCAGCGCAAACACACCGAAGTCGCCGTTGGCGTGCTCCTGCGAGAGTCCGATGGTGCGCTGCTGATCACCAGCCGGCCGCCGGGCAAGCCCTATGCCGGCTATTGGGAGTTCCCTGGCGGGAAGATCGAATCCGGCGAGACCGTGGAGCAGGCATTGCGTCGCGAGCTTCAGGAAGAGCTGGGCGTCGAGATCGCAGCAGCTACCGTCTGGAAGGTCACCGAGCATGACTATCCGCATGCCCTGGTGCGCCTGCACTGGTGCAAGATCACGCGTTGGAGCGGGGAGTTCGAGATGCGAGAAGGCCAGCAGATGGCCTGGCAGCAACTTCCGCTGCAGGTGCAGCCGGTGCTGCCTGGCGCCTATCCGGTGCTGCAATGGCTCAGCGAGGAACGTGGGCTGCCTTTTGATGCCGGCTTCTACGAGGCAGGCCAACCGAAAGTCTGATCAGGCCTGATCAGGGTTCAGTGCGAGGATCGCCGAAGGGCGAATCCTCGGGAGGCATGGGCGCAGGCACGCGGAATTCCTCGTTGGCCCAGGCTCCCAGGTCGATCTGGTAGCAGCGCTCGCTGCAAAAGGGCCGAAAGCGGTTGGCCGGCGCGAACAGGCTGGGGCCGCTGCAGGTCGGGCAGCGCACCGTGGGCCCAGCGGATGCGGATGATGCATTGACAGAGTGCGTGGCTTTCGTGGACATGCCGGCAGTCTTTTCCATCAGCTGCAAAGCGTGACCTCGAACGAGGCATCTTCGCTGCAAGGCTGGGGTTTGGCGCCGCTCTCGGGGCGAAGCAGGCGCACTGAAACCAGCAGGCGGTTGCCGCTGATTTCCGGAACAAGATTCAACGCAGGGTCTATGCGAAGGCGCAGCAGCTGAAAGCTGCGACCGGGCGGCATGGCCTGCTGGAACACGCCCTTTTCTGCGGCCACCCATTGCGGCACGCCGGTTTCGCGCAGCATCTTGAGCAGCAGCTGCAGCGACTGACCCAGCGGGGTCAGTGTGCTGGCCCAGTCCTCCAGATCACGCAGGCGCACCTGGGGGTCATGGAACTGCCAGGCATGATAGGCCGGCAAATCGAAACCGCAGGTGCCGCCAGGGATGCCGATGCGGCTGCGCACAGCCATCAGCCATTCGTTGTCGGTCAGGGACTGGCCGGCCTTTCCGTTCTGGGCATTGAGCTGAGCAAAGCACTGCTCCACATGGCGGGAGACCTGGTCGAGCATGTGCTCGGCGATATCGGGGTTGCCGCGCAGGCTGTCGAGCAGGCTCTTGTGGCGTTCGAGGTCCTTGAGCACGTCCGTCTTCAGGTCGGTGCGTGCTGCCACGTCCATGATCTCGAAGATGGTGACCAGCGCGAAATGGTGATCGATGGAATGAGCGCGCGACAGCAGCTCGCCCAGGCGGCGATACAGCTGCTCCAGCCTGAGATAGGTCCTCAGGCGCTCATTGAAAGGATATTCGTACAGGATCACGCTTGCTGGGCTCCTCGGGGTGCTCAGGAATCAGCTGTCTACGTCGTGCACATGCTGAATTACACGCACAGGCCAAGCCATGGCGTGCATCATAGCCCGAACCATGCCGAGATTCGATCGGTGCATGCGTGCAAAGCCTCTATCGTCATGGCTTCGTCGTTGTAGAGCACCCAGTCGGCTGCCGCCAGCCGTGCCGCGCGGGTGGCCTGGGCGGCGATGATGGCTTGCACGGCATCGCGGGGCAATCCGTTGCGGGCCATGACGCGTGCGATCTGTGTTTCCGTCCGGCAGTCCACGACCAGCACGGCATCGAGCAAGGCAGGCCAGCGGCCGGACTCCACAAGCAGCGGGATGTCATGCACGATGAGCGCGCATCCGGCATCGGTGGCCTGCTGGACTTCAAGGGCCGTTTGCCGAGCCACCAGAGGGTGAATGATGGCTTCCAACTGCTGGCGTGCGGCAGGCTGCTGGAAGACCAGTTCGCGCATGCGCGCACGGTCCAGAGCACCGTTCGCATCGATCAGTTCAGGTCCGAAGCTGCGCGCAATCTCGGGCAATGCGGCGCCTGCTGGGGCGGTGAGGCTGCGCGAGATCTGGTCTGCATCGATGATGCTTGCTCCGCGCAAGGCAAGCTGTGCGGCCACGGTGCTCTTGCCGCTGCCGATGCCGCCGGTCAGGCCCAGCCGGAAAGGGCGCGGGTGCGGACGTGGTGGCGGGGCGTTGCTGGATTCCATGCCGCAGTGTCGGATCAAAGACCGATGGCCGCCAACAGGGATTGCAGCATCTGCTGGGGTCCGAACACCATGGCGGCAAAGCCGGCGCCCGCAAGAAAGGGGCCGAAGGGAACATAGCCACCTTCGCGCAGGCGGCTGTTGATCTTCAGTGCAATGCCCACGATGGCGCCAATCACGGACGAGATCAGGATGATGGGCACAAGAGCCTGCCAGCCGAACCAGGCCCCCAGCGCGGCAAACAGCTTGAAGTCGCCGTAGCCCATACCTTCCTTGCCGGTGACCAGCTTGAAGGCCCAGTAGACCAGCCACAGCGAAAGATAGCCCGCTGCGGCACCCCAGACCGCGTCGGCCAGAGGCACAGCGGTCCAGTGCAGTGCCGATGAAAGCAGCCCGGCCCACAGCAAGGGCAGGGTGATGTCGTCGGGGAGCAGTGTGGTATCCCAGTCGATCAATGCCAGGCTCAGCAAGGCGGCGCTGAACAGGCACCAGATGGCGCCCGTGGGCGTGATGCCCCATTGCATCGTGCAGTAGGCGAATAGCGCAGCGCAGGCCAGTTCCACCAGCGGGTAGCGGATGCTGATCGATGCCTTGCATTCGGAGCACCGGCCCCGCAGCGCCAGATAGCTGAGCACGGGAATGTTCTCGTACCAGTGGATGGCATGGCCGCAATGCGGGCAGCGCGAACGGGGGCGGCTCAGGCTCAGGGGCGCCTCGGCAGGGTCAGTCGCAGCAGCAGAGGGGGGTGCGGCACCGGACTGCTCCTGTGCCCATTGGGCGCATTCCGCATTCCATTGCTGCTCCATCATGCGTGGCAGCCTGTGCACCACCACGTTGAGAAAGCTGCCGACCAACAGGCCCAGCAGGCCGCCCAATGCAGCCTGCATCCAGAGTTCCAAAACCATCAGACCACCTGACCCAGCTTGAAGATGGGCAGATACATCGAAACCACGATGCCGCCGATGAGGGTGCCCAGGAAAACAATGATGATGGGCTCCATCAGGCTGGACAGGCCAGCCACCATGTCATCGACCTCTTCCTCGTAGAAATCGGCTGCCTTGCCAAGCATGTGGTCGATGGAGCCGGATTCCTCGCCGATGGCGCACATCTGCAGCACCATGGAGGGAAAGACGTTGGCATTGGTCATGGCCACCGTGAGGCTGGTGCCGGTGGAGACTTCCTGCTGGATCTTCTCGGTGGCATTGGCGTAGACGGCATTCCCGGAGGCGCCGCCCACGGAATCCAGTGCCTCGACCAGCGGAACGCCTGCCGCAAACATGGTCGACAGCGTGCGCGTCCAGCGTGCGACGCAGGATTTCTCGATCAGCACGCCAAAGACCGGCATCTTCAACATTGCACGATCCATGAACTGCTGCATGCGCTCATTGCGCTTCCAGGCCTGCATGAAGAAGTAGAAGCCGCCTCCGATCACGCCGAAGATCACCCACCACCATTGGACAAAGATGTCGCTGATACCCATCACGAACAGCGTCGGTGCCGGCAGATCCGCGCCGAAGGAGCTGAACACTTCCTTGAAGGCGGGAATCACGAAGATCATGATGATGGTCACGACGATGAAGGCCACGACGACCACCGAGATCGGATACATCAAGGCGGACTTGATCTTGGACTTGATGGCCTCGGTTTTTTCCATATAGGTGGCCAGCCGATCGAGCAGGGCCTCCAGGATACCGGCTGCTTCCCCGGCCTCCACCAGATTGCAGTAGAGGCTATCGAAGTACATGGGGTGCTTGCGATAGGCCGCATTCAGCGAGGTGCCCGTCTCCACGTCGGAGCGGATATCGGCCAGCAGGCGCGTGACACTGGGGTTGGTGTTGCCGCGCCCGACGATGTCGAAGGCCTGCAGCAGCGGGACACCAGCCTTCATCATCGTGGCCATCTGGCGCGTGAACAGCGCGATGTCCTTGGGCTTGATTCTTTTGCCACCGCGCGTACGGCGCTTCTTGATCTTGCTGGGGAGCACGCCCTGGCGGCGCAGCATGGCCTGGACTTGGTTGATGCCTCCGGCCCGGGTTTCGCCTCGAATGATCTTGCCGTTGCGATCCTTGCCTTCCCACTCGAAGACAAAGTCCTTGATTCCCTTGGACGCGGCTGTGGCCATCGTGCTCCCTCTTTTGTTGTCTGCGCTGTCCGCGCTATTTACTCATTGGTGACTGCCAGCACTTCTTCGAGCGAGGTCAGTCCTAGTCTGGCCTTGTGCAGTCCGGATCCGCGCAGAGACCGCACGCCTTCACGCTTGGCCTGTGCCGCGATCTCCAGCGCGCTGCCGTCCTGCAGGATGATGCGCTGGATTTCCTCGCTGATCGGCATCACCTGGTAGATGCCGACGCGTCCCTTGTAGCCGTTGTTGCATGCCTGGCAGCCCACGGGCTTGTAGGTGACCCAGCTGCCATCAATGTCCGCCTCGTCATAGCCCGCCTCCAGCAGCGCCTCCCGCGGGATATCCGCAGGCTCCTTGCACTGGGGGCACAGGCGCCTGGCCAGCCGCTGGGCGGTGATCAGAATCACGCTCGATGCGATGTTGAAGGGGGCAATGCCCATGTTGCGCATGCGCGTCAACGTGGTCGGTGCATCGTTGGTGTGCAGCGTGGACAGCACCAAGTGGCCGGTCTGTGCGGCCTTGATCGAGATGTCGGCGGTTTCCAGGTCGCGGATTTCGCCGACCATGATGATGTCGGGATCCTGGCGCAGAAAGGCCTTGAGCGCCGTCGCAAAGGTAAGGCCCGCCTTTTCGTTCACATTGACCTGATTGACGCCGGGCAGGTTGATTTCCGAGGGGTCTTCTGCCGTCGCGATGTTCACCCCGGCTTTGTTCAGCATGTTCAGGCAGGTGTACAGCGACACCGTCTTGCCCGAGCCCGTGGGGCCTGTCACCAGAATCATTCCGTAGGGGCGCCCGATGGCTTCGATCAGACGTGCCTTTTCCTCGGGTTCGTAGCCCAGGGCATCAATGCCCATCTTGGCCGAGCTCGGGTCCAGAATACGGATCACGATCTTCTCGCCGAAGAGCGTGGGCAGGGTGCTCACGCGAAAATCGATGACGCGGTCCGGACCCACCTTGAGCTTCATGCGCCCGTCTTGCGGAACCCGCTTTTCCGAGATGTCCATGCGCGAGATCACCTTGATGCGCGAGGCCAGCTTCTCCTTGATGGCGATGGGCGGCGATGCAATTTCACGCAACTCGCCGTCAATGCGAAAGCGCACGCGGTACTGGTGCTCGTAGGGCTCGAAATGCAAGTCCGAAGCGCGCATGTTGAAAGCGTCGAGCAGCATCTTGTGCAGGAACTTGACGATGGGCGCATCCTCGACGTCCGCTGCGGCCGAGTTGTCCTTTTCTTCGGCAACGTCATCGGGTTTGAGGTCCCCGAACTCAAAATCGCCGCTGTCACCGTAGCTGTCCCTGGCTTCGCTGGAGCTTTTGTTTTGCTGCGCGATGAGCCGCTCCAGCTTGTCGGCCTCGACGATGATCCAGTCCACGCCCAGCTGGGTGGTGAACTTGATCTGCTCGGCGGCTTCCTGCTGCGTCGGGTCGGCGGTGGCCACCGTGAGGCGGTTGCCGCGCTTGCTCAGAGGGAGCACCCGATAGGTGCTGATGATCTTGGCGTCCAGCAGCTCTTGCGGCAGACGCATGGCGTCGATCGCATCAAGGTCGAGCAGCGGCGCGCTGAACATGGTGGAAACCGTCTCCGCCACTTCCAGGGCCGAGAGGGTGCCGGCGACGCTCAGTTCGGCAAGGAACGAGGTGCGATTGGCGACTGCCTTGCTGGCGGCCGCTTCCGCTGCCTGCTGCGATACCTTGCCTGCCGAAATCAGGGCTCGCCCGATGCCGGGAAGCGATGCAACAGCGGAAGCATTCTTGAGCGAGGAGTCAGCAACAGCCATGTAGCAAGACGTTTGAGAGGAAAGGACATTTATCCTATCATCCCTGAAGGCTTGAAAGGCCAGACGCACTGTTGCGCACCCAGATCTCGAACCTGGCTCAATGGTGGCGTGGTGATGAAGTGACCGGAAATGGTCGGGGTGAGAGGATTCGAACCTCCGGCCTCTACGTCCCGAACGTAGCGCTCTACCAGGCTAAGCTACACCCCGTTGCTTTTGTAGACAAAGCAATGCAGCCTGAAATCAGGTGCGTCGCTCCAAAAGCTGAGAGGCTAATTGTAGCAAACTTGCTGTATGCAAATTGCTCGGGAGCACATTTATTGCGTCGATGGCGCGGCGTGCCTCGGCGTGTGCAGCCTCGCGTGCCACGTCCAGCGCGCCTGTGCTGCACACGATATCCACCACGGCAGACAACTGCTCGGTTGAGCCCTGCTCGATGGCGTTGCGCACGATGGCGGCCTGCTCCGGAGTGCCGCGCTGCATGGCGGCAATCAGCGGCAGGGTGCACTTGCCTTCGCGCAGGTCGTCGCCCAGGTTCTTGCCCATTTCCTGGGTGTCGCCTGTGTAGTCGAGCACGTCGTCAATGATCTGGAAGGCGGTGCCCAGGGCCTGGCCATAGATGGCGCATGCCTGTTCGATCTCGCGGGGGGCGTCAGCCAGCACGGCGCCCAATTGTGCGCTGGCCTCGAACAACTGGGCGGTCTTGGAGCGAATGACGTGCAGGTAGCCAGCTTCGTCCAGCGAGGCATCATGCGTGTTGATCAACTGCTGCACCTCGCCCTCGGCGATCACGTTGGTGGCGTCCGAGAGGATCTTGAGCACACGCATGCTGCCCACTTCCACCATCATCTGGAAGGAGCGCGAGTGCAGGAAGTCGCCGACCAGCACGCTGGCCGGATTGCCGAAGGTCTCGTTGGCCGTCGGGCGGCCACGGCGCAGGGTGGACTCGTCCACTACGTCGTCGTGCAGCAAGGTGGCGGTATGAATCAGCTCGACCACCGCCGCCAGGACATGCCTGTCCCTGCCTTCGTAGCCCAGCGCATTGCAGACCATAAGCAGCAGGGCTGGGCGAAGGCGCTTGCCGCCGGCAGCGATGATGTACTGGGAGATCTGGGCAATCAGCGGGACGGTGGTCGTCAGGCGCTGGGCGATCACATGATCCACCTCGCGCATGTCGTCAGTGATCAGGGCAAGCGGATTGGGGGTGGAGAGAGCTGTGGTCAAGGTACTGTGGCCGCCAAGTGGATCGGCAATTATAGGAAGAGCTATCCCGCCTGCGGCCGGCCCTGGCGGTTGTTTGGGCGCGGGGTGGGAGCGCTTCATGCAAAGAATGTGAGTGCGTGCTAGAATCTCCGGCTTCCGTGGAAATTCGTTCGCGGAACTCTCAAATTCAAGAGGTTTAAATGTACGCAGTCATAAAAACCGGCGGCAAGCAGTATCGCGTTGCAGCCGGCGAAAAGATCAAGGTAGAACAGATTGCTGCGGACGTAGGCCAAGAAGTTGTGATCGATCAGGTTCTGGCAGTCGGCAACGGCGCTGAAATCAAGGTCGGCACACCTCTGGTGTCCGGTGCGTCTGTCAAGGCAACCGTGGTTGCTCACGGCAAGCACGACAAAGTGCACATCTTCAAGATGCGCCGTCGTAAGCATTATCAGAAGCGCCAAGGCCATCGCCAGCAGTTCACAGAGCTGCAGATCGTGGCGATCGCTGCTTAATTCAGGAGCTGAGTCATGGCACAGAAAAAAGGCGGCGGCTCTACGCGAAACGGGCGCGATTCCAAGCCCAAAATGCTCGGCGTGAAGGCTTTCGGTGGTGAACTGATCACGGCCGGCTCGATCATCGTGCGCCAACGTGGCACAAAGTTCCATCCCGGCGACAACGTCGGCGTGGGCAAGGACCACACTCTGTACGCTCTGGTGGACGGCCACGTGTCGTTTGCTGTCAAGGGTGCACTGTCCAAGCACACGGTCAATGTGACGGCTGCCTAAGCCCTGTCACTTCGACGCTCGAAGCCCCGACCTGTCGGGGCTTTGTCGTTTCAGGAGGGTTGTGCATCGTGCCTTCGCCCTCTTTTCCGTCTCTGAGGTGTGGCCTGGGGCTGTCTGGTGCACACTGCTTTTTGTAAACTGGATGCCTCATGAAGTTCGTCGACGAAGCTTATATCGACATTTCCGCCGGTGACGGCGGCAATGGCTGCGTGTCATTCCGGCACGAAAAATACAAGGAATTTGGCGGTCCCGATGGTGGAGACGGTGGCCGTGGCGGCCATGTCTACGCGGTGGCCGATGTCAACCTCAACACGCTGGTGGACTACCGCTTCTCGCGCCGGCACGATGCCACGCGCGGCGAGCACGGCAAGGGCTCGGACATGTTCGGTGCGGCGGGCAACGACATCACGCTGCGCATGCCGGTTGGCACCATCATCAGCGATGCCGAAACCGGCGAGGTGCTCTACGAGCTGCTGACGGCCGGTGAGGTGGTCACCATTGCCAAGGGTGGCGACGGCGGCTACGGCAACCTGCGCTTCAAGAGCGCCATCAACCGCGCGCCTCGGCAAAAGACACCGGGCTGGCCTGGCGAGCGCAAGAATCTCAAGCTGGAGCTCAAGGTGCTGGCCGACGTGGGCCTGCTGGGCATGCCCAATGCGGGCAAGTCCACCTTCATTGCCGCGGTCTCCAATGCGCGCCCCAAGATTGCCGACTACCCGTTCACCACGCTGCATCCCAATTTGGGCGTGGTGCGCGTCGCTGCCGAGCAGAGCTTTGTGGTGGCCGACATCCCTGGCCTGATCGAAGGCGCCTCGGAAGGTGCGGGCCTGGGCCACCAGTTCCTGCGCCATCTGCAGCGCACCCGATTGCTGCTGCATGTGGTGGACCTGGCGCCGTTCGATGACAGCGTGGATCCCGTGGCCCAGGCCAAGGCCATCGTGGGCGAGCTGCAGAAGTACGATGCCGAGCTGTACAACAAGCCGCGCTGGCTGGTGCTCAACAAGCTGGACATGGTGCCGGCCGAGGAGCGCGCCGCACGCGTCAAGGACTTCGTCAAGCGCTTCAAGTGGAAGGGTCCGGTCTTCGAGATTTCCGCCCTGACGCGCGAAGGCTGTGAAGTGCTGATCCGCACCATCTACAAACATGTGCATGAGCAGCAGCAGATCGAGGCCGGTCCCAAGGAAATCGATCCGCGCTTCGTCGAAGTCGAGGGTGATGGCGTGGATCTCACCGATCCGCGTTTTGCTCCCCGCGATTCCGAGTAAGAGCCGCCTGCCGCTCCCATCGCCTTGATCACAACAGCGGCGCGGCCTGCCTGGGCCTGCGCTGCAAGAATCACTATCCATCCATGTCTTCCAACTTGTTGCGTGATGCCCATCGCATCGTGGTCAAGGTCGGCTCCAGCCTGGTGACCAATGAAGGTCGCGGTCTTGATGAGGCCGCCATCCAGGAATGGAGCCGCCAGCTGGCGGCCCTGGTGCGCGGGGATGAGAGCCATGGCGGTCAGCGGCGCGAGGTGATCATGGTCTCCAGCGGCGCGGTGGCTGAAGGCATGAAGCGCCTGGGCTGGGCCGCACGGCCCAAGGAGATCCATGAGCTGCAGGCCGCTGCAGCCGTGGGCCAGATGGGGCTGATACAGATGTATGAGTCCAAGCTGCGCGAGCAAGGCATGGGCAGTGCCCAGGTGCTGCTCACGCATGCCGACCTAGCGGACCGCGAGCGCTATCTGAATGCGCGCAACACCTTGCTGACGCTGCTGGAGCTGGGCATAGTGCCGGTGATCAACGAGAACGACACCGTGGTCAACGATGAGATCAAGTTCGGCGACAATGACACTCTGGGTGCTTTGGTGGCCAACCTGATCGAAGCCGATGCCCTGGTCATCCTGACCGATCAGCGAGGCCTTTACAGCGCCGATCCGCGCAGCAATCCCGATGCGCGTTTCATCGACGTGGCAAATGCCGGCGATCCTGCGCTGGAAGAGATGGCGGGCGGTGCGGGCTCGTCCATCGGCAAGGGTGGGATGATCACCAAGATCCTCGCGGCCAAGCGTGCGGCGGGGTCGGGTGCTTCAACCGTCATCGCCTGGGGTCGTGAACAGGACGTGCTGGTGCGTCTGGCTGCGGGCGAGTCCATTGGCACGCTGCTCGTGGCGCAGACCCACAAGAACCAGGCGCGCAAGCAGTGGATTGCCGACCATCTGCAACTGCGCGGTTCCGTGTCCGTGGATGCCGGTGCCGTGGCCAAGTTGCGCGACGAAGGCAAGAGCCTGCTGCCCATCGGCATGGTGAATGTGGATGGCGAATTCGCCCGCGGCGATGTGATTGCCGTGCGCGATGCGCTGGGCATCGAGGTGGCGCGTGGTCTGGCCAACTATGCAAGTGCTGAGGCGCGTCTGCTTTGTCGTAAGAGCTCGGTGGAGATCGAGCGCCTGCTGGGCTACTCCGCAGGCCCGGAGATGGTGCACCGCGACAACATGGTGATTGCCGGGCACTGATGCCTGCGCAATCGGGGCAAAGAAAAAGCGCACCCTCGGGTGCGCTTTTGCATGGAGCCTTTGGCTTCAGGCCTTGCCTGAATCGGGGTGCAAGATCTGCTGCTGCCCTGACTGGGGATCAGGGTCGAAGCAGGCGCCAGGCGGCAACTCCATACCGGGATTGACGCGAAAGCTGCCTGAGCGTGCCGGATGCAAGCCTGGAGCGCCATAGGTTTCGGGACCTGTTTCATGGGCTTCCCTGGGGCGCATGCCGCTGCGAAGATAGCGGTTGCGCTGCTGCTCGCCCCGTGGCAGAAAGCGCGCCAGCTCGGTCAGGGCCATCTCGTAGACGCCGCGTTTGAACTCCACCACCACATCCAGTGGCACCCAGTAGTCATTCCAGCGCCAGGCGTCGAATTCGGGGTGGTCGGTGGCACGCAGGTTCAAATCCCAGTCGTGACCCATGAGTTGCAGCAAATACCAGATCTGCTTCTGGCCTTTGTAGTGTCCGCGCGCATCGCGGCGGATGTACCGGTCTGGCACCTCGTAGCGCAACCAGTCCCGGGTGCGGGCGACCACGCGAACGTGGTTGGGCATCAACCCCACTTCCTCATGCAGTTCCCGGAACATGGCCTGTTCGGGTGTCTCCCCCCGGTCAATGCCGCCCTGTGGAAACTGCCAGCTGTGGGTGCGGATGCGCTTGCCCCAGAACACCTGGTTCTTTTGGTTGAGCAGGATGATGCCGACGTTCGGGCGAAATCCGTCCCGGTCAAGCATAATCGAACCCCAATTTTCTGAATTGTGTCCATTATGCACGGTGCCTTGCCAGCGGCAAGCACGCTGCCCCGATTCCCGCGAAGCCCCTGATCCATGAAAGCCTCCCAATTTTTCATCTCCACCCTCAAGGAAGCTCCGGCCGACGCCGAAGTGGTCAGCCACAAGCTCATGACGCGGGCCGGCCTGATCAAGAAGCTGGGCGCAGGCATCTATAACTACATGCCCATGGGGCTGCGCGTGATCCGCAAGGTCGAGGCCATCGTGCGCGAGGAAATGAACCGTGCCGGTGCCGTGGAAGTGACCATGCCCGTGGTCCAGCCTGCCGAGATGTGGGAGGAGACGGGCCGCTTCGAGAAGATGGGCCCCGAGCTGCTGCGCATCAAGGACCGCCATGGCCGTGACTTCGTGATCCAGCCCACCAGCGAAGAGGTGGTGACGGACATTGCGCGCCAGGAGCTCAAGAGCTACAAGCAGCTGCCCAAGAATTTCTACCAGATCCAGACCAAGTTCCGCGACGAGCGCCGCCCGCGCTTTGGCCTGATGCGTGGCCGCGAATTCATCATGAAGGACGCCTATTCCTTCGACAAGGACCGCGACACCGCCCAGATCAGCTACCAGACCATGCGCGCGGCCTACAAGCGCATCTTCGATCGCTTCGGCCTGCAGTACCGTGCCGTGCGTGCCGACAGCGGCGCCATCGGCGGTGATCTGAGCGAGGAATTCCAGGTGATCGCCTCCACGGGCGAAGACGCCATTGTCTACTGCCCCAGCAGCGACTACGCCGCCAATATCGAGAAGGCCGAGGCCCTGGCGCCTGCAGGCCCCCGTCCCGCTGCAGCCCAGGCCATGGCCCGTGTGGCAACGCCGGGCAACAGCACCTGCGAATCCGTGGCTGCCCAGCTGGGCCTGCCGCTGTCGCAGACGGTGAAGTCCCTGGTGCTGGCCACCGACAAGCTCGACGACAAGGGTGATGTGGCGGGAAGCCAGGTCTGGTTGCTGCTGCTGCGCGGCGACCATGAGATGAACGAGATCAAGGTGGCCAAGGTGCCTGGCCTGGACGTGGGCTTCCGCTTTGCCACTGTGGCCGAGATCGAGGAGCACTTCGGTTGCCAGCCCGGGTACCTGGGCCCCATCGGCTTGAAGCAGCCCGTGAAGCTGGTCGTGGACCGCGAGGTGGCCGTGATGGCCGACTGGGTCTGCGGCGCGAACGAGGCCGACTTCCACATCACCGGCGTGAACTTTGGCCGTGACCTGCCCGAGCCTGATGTCGTGGCCGACCTGCGCAATGTGGTGGCTGGCGACAAGTCTCCTGATGGCGCGGGCGAGCTGGCCATCGAGCGTGGCATCGAAGTGGGCCATGTGTTCTACCTGGGTACCAAGTACTCCCAGGCCATGAATGCCACCTTCCTGGCCGAGAACGGCAAGCCCTCGCTATTTGAAATGGGTTGCTACGGCATTGGCGTGACGCGCCTGCCCGCTGCAGCCATCGAGCAGAACCATGATGAGCGCGGCATCATCTGGCCCGACGCGATTGCGCCCTTCACCGTGGTGGTCTGCCCCATCGGCATGGACCGCAGCGAGCCCGTGAAGGAAGCCGCTGAGAAGCTGCATGCCGAGCTGCTGGCACTGGGCGTGGACGTGATTCTGGATGACCGCGGCGAACGCCCGGGCGCCATGTTTGCCGACTGGGAACTGATTGGCGTGCCGCACCGCGTGGTGCTGTCCGACCGCGGCCTCAAGGAAGGCCAGGTCGAGTACCAGCATCGCCGCGACACGGAAGCGACCAAGATGGCCGCTGCCGATGTGCTGGGCCATCTCAAGCAGAGGCTGGGTCTGTGAGCCAGGCCCCCGTGATAGCGCGCCGCGATTGCCTGCGCCTGGCGGCTTCGCTGGGTGCTGCGCCGTTGCTGGGCGCGGTGGCCGCACCCGCCTGGGCTGGCGGGCAGCTGGAAGAGCCGCTGGCCGATTCGGTGCGCACCGCGCTGAGTTCGGCCGTCACGGGATCGGCGCCGCCCGAGCTGCGCTTTGCCTCCACCGAGGCCCGCATGGACTACCTGCGTTGGCTCACGGCCAGCAGCGAGCGCCTGCGCTCGCGCAAGCCCGAACTTGCAACACGGCTGGAGTTCCTGCAGACCGTTTGGTACGAGGCCAAGCGCGCTGGCCTGGAAGTCTCGCTGGTGATGGGACTGGTGCAGGTGGAGAGCGCGTTCCGCAAGTTCGCCATCTCCAGCGTGGGCGCGCGCGGCTATATGCAGATCATGCCGTTCTGGATGCGGCTGATCGGCGATGGCGACATCGGCAAGCTGTTCCACATGCAGACCAATCTGCGCTTTGGCTGCGTCATCCTGCGCCACTATCTGGACCGTGAAAACGGCGATGCCTACATGGCGCTGGGCCGCTACAACGGCAGCCGCGGCCAGCCCCAGTATCCGAATGCGGTGTTCGCTGCGCAGCGCCGCTGGGAGATCGAGCCCTCGCGCTCGGCCTGAGGGGCCGCAGGCTGGCGCCTGGCGGCAGGCCTGCCTTGCTGCGTTTTCAGGACGACGTGTCTGGCGACATGCTGGACACCTTGGCCACGGCGGCGGCCGTGTCGCCTGCGTTGGGCGGGGCGGCCGGGCTGCTGCCCGACATGCGTGTGACCAGCACCTGGTCGATGCGGTAGCTGTCCACGTCCATGACCTCGAAGCGGTAGCCGCCCCATTGCACGGTGTCCGTACGCCTGGGAATGCGCCTAAGCATGACCATGAGGAAGCCCCCCAGGGTTTCGTAGTCCTCGGAATGCGGCAACTCGTCGAGCTCCAGGGCCTGCATCACATCCTCGACCGGCGTGACGCCATCGATCAGCCAGGAGTTCTCGTCGCGGCGCAGGATCTGCTCCTCGTCGCCCGGGCTGACCAGGCCGCCCATCACCGTGCTCATCACGTCATTGAGCGTGACCACGCCGACCACCAAGCTGTATTCGTTGACGATGACGGCAAAGTCCTCATGCACCTGGCGGAACTGCTCCAGGACCTCGGCCAGCGTCAGGCGGTCCGGCACGACCAGCACCTTGTGGACCAGCGAGTCGTCCATGAGCGACAGGGACTGGTTGTTCAGCGCGCGCTGGAACAGGTCCTTGGCATCGACATAGCCGACGATGTGGTCGATGTCGCCGTCGCACACGGGGTAGGTGGAAAAAGGCTCCTCGGCAATGCGGACCCGGATCAGTTCATCGGGGTCGTCGCGGTGGAAGTAGGCGATGCGGTCGCGCTGCGTCATGGCCGAGCCGATGGTGCGCGAGTCAAGTTCGAACAGGTTGGCGATCACCTGCTGCTCCTTCGCGGCCAGCACGCCGGCGCGTGCGCCGGCTTCGGTCATGGCCAGGATGTCTTCGTGCGTGATGCGGTCATCGCGCACCGTGGGCAGGCCGAACAGCTTGGCAACGGCGTCGGCCAGGTGGTTGAAGCACCAGACCAGGGGCTTGAGCACGGCCATGCACCAGAGCATGGGGCGCAGCACGCGGATGGCCAGGGCCTCGGGCTCGGCCATGCTCAGGCGCTTGGGCAGCAGGTCGGCGAACAGGATGAACAGGGAGGTGACGCTGGCGAACGAGAGCAGGAAGCCCACGGTCTGCGCACGGCTGTCGGGCAGCCAGAGCATCAGCAGCTCGGCCAGATAGGGGGTCAATGCCCCTTCGCCCACCACGCCGCCCAGGATGGCGACGGCATTGAGTCCAATCTGCGTGACCGTGAAATATTCGCCCGGCTGGGCCTGCATCTTCATGACCAGTTCGGCGCGGGGTTCGCCGTCCTCCATCATCTGCCGCAGTCGCAGGCGCCGCGAGGCGGCCAGCGAGATTTCGGCCACGGAGAAGAAGGCACTGGTCAATATCAGCGCGACGATCAACAGCAGACTTTGGGACAGACTCATAGGCAGGGCGGAGAAGCGGGCGCAGGCGCGCTTTTCCGGATGTGAAAGATGTGACCATTCGACCACACATCGCATGCCCCTGGCCCTGAGGCATGCCCGGGGAGTCCGCCGGCAGCGCGGCGCAGGCGAAAAAAAGCCACCCGAAGGTGGCTCGATGCTGCGCCGAAGGCGCGTGGTGCGAGAAGGCTCAGGCCTTGGGTGCCAGCAGCTGCTGCAGCTCGCCCGACTCGTACATCTCCATCATGATGTCCGAGCCGCCGATGAACTCGCCCTGCACGTAGAGCTGGGGGATCGTGGGCCAGTTGCTGTAGTCCTTGATGCCCTGGCGGATTTCCTGGTCTTCCAGCACGTTGACGGTGGAGATGTCCTTGGTTTCCACGCCGCAGGCCTTGAGGATCTGGATGGCGCGGCCAGAGAAACCGCACATGGGAAAGCTGGCGCTGCCCTTCATGAACAGCAGGATGTTGTTGCTCTTGACCAGTTGGTCGATGCGTTGCTGGGTGTCGCTCATCTGTGTGGTGCTCCGGGGTCGTGGTGGGCGCCGCAGGCGCGGCGGCATGGATGGGATTATTTCACTCTCGGCGCGGACTTTGAAAGCATGCGGGATTGCTGCGCCCAGGCCAGAGCTCAGGTCAGAGCTCTGGCCTGCCCTTGCCATTGCCCGCCCGTGCAGCGGGCAATGCCGCCCAGGTCGTGGCGATGCTGCACGTCGCCAAAGCCGGCATGGCACAGAAGGGCGGCCACGGCATCGGCCTGGTCCCAGCCATGCTCCATCAGCAGCCAGCCGCCGCGGGCCAGCAGCGCGGGCGCCTGGGCGATGATGGCGCGGATATCGGCCAGGCCATCGGCACCGCTGGTCAGCGCCGACAGTGGCTCATGCGCCAAGGCCTGCAGGTGCGGATCGTCGTCGCGGATATAGGGCGGGTTGCTGACGATGAGGTCGAACGGTGCCTGCCCTGCCAGCGGCTGGAGCCAGCTGCCATGCGCGAACTGCACGCCCAGTTGCAGGCGCGTGGCATTGGCGCTGGCCACGGTCAGTGCGTCGGCGCTGGCATCCACGGCCCAGACCGTGGCGCCGGGGCGCTGGCTTTGCAGGGCCAGGGCTATGGCGCCGCTGCCGGTGCCCAGGTCCACCACGCGGCAAGCGGGGCCTGCCTGGGTCTGGATGGGCATGAGCTCCAGCGCCCAGTCCACCAGGGTCTCGGTATCGGGGCGCGGGTCGAGCACACGCGCGTCCACGGCCAGATCGAGCCCGTAGAACTCCTTGTGGCCGAGCAGGTAGGCAACGGGTTCCGCGCCAAGGCGGCGTGCACACAGCGCGGCATAGGCCTCGGCCTGGGGGGCGGTCAGCATGTCCTCGTCATGGGTCAGCAGCCAGGCTCGGCCGCCAGACTGGCGCCCGAGCACATGCAGCAGCAGCATTTGCGCGTCGATGCGCGCAAGCCCCAGGGCCTGGGCCTGCTGCAGCGCTTCTTTGACGATGGGGGGATTGGCCATGGCCCGGGTCTCAGTTGTTGACCTGCAGCTCGGCCAGCAGTTCGGCCTCGCGTGCGGCCTGCAGCGCGTCGAGCACGTCGCCCAGGTCGCCTTCCATCACGGCCAGCAGTTTGTAGATGGTGAGGTTGATGCGGTGGTCGGTGAGCCGGCCCTGCGGGAAGTTGTAGGTGCGGATGCGGTCGCTGCGGTCGCCGCTGCCGATCAGGCCCTTGCGCAGTGCGGCCTCCTTGGCTTCGCGCTCGCTGCGTTCCTTTTCCTGCAGGCGCGCCTGCAGCACCTGCAAGGCCTTGGCCTTGTTGCTGTGCTGGCTGCGGCCGTCCTGGCACTCGGCGACGATGCCCGTGGGCAGGTGGACCACACGCACGGCCGAGTCGGTCTTGTTGATGTGCTGGCCGCCGGCGCCGCTGGCGCGGAAGGTGTCGATGCGCAGGTCGGCCGGGTTGAGCGTGATGGCCTGGGTTTCGTCCGGCTCGGGCATGACGGCGACGGTGCAGGCGCTGGTGTGGATGCGGCCCTGGGTCTCGGTAGCCGGCACGCGCTGCACGCGGTGGCCGCCGGATTCGAAGCGCAGGCGACCGTAGACATCCGTGCCTTCCACGCGCAGCACCACTTCCTTGTAGCCGCCCAGCTCGCTCTCGTTGGCGCTCATGATCTCGACCTTCCAGCCCACGGCGTCGCAGTGGCGCGTGTACATGCGGGCCAGGTCGCCTGCGAACAGGGCCGATTCGTCGCCGCCCGTGCCTGCGCGGATTTCGAGGTAGGCGTTGCGCGCGTCATCGGGGTCCTTGGGCAGCAGCAGGCGCTGCAGCTCGTCCTCCAGCTGGACCAGCTCGGCCTCGGCGCTGGCGATTTCCTCCTGCGCCATGTCGGCCATGTCGGGGTCGGAGAGCATGTCCCGCGCAGCCGCCAGATCGGCCTCGCGCTGGCGGTGGCGCGCATAGCGGCCTGCAATGGCGGTGACGTCCGCGTGCTCGCGCGAGATGGCGCGGTACTGCTTCATGTCGCCCATGATGTCTTCGCGCGAGAGCAGGAAGTTGAGTTCTTCAAGGCGCTGGGCGTAGCGCTCCAGTTGTTGGCGCAGAAAGTCTTGCATGGTGTGGGGCGGTGATGCGAAGGGCTGCTCGGGCAGCACTGCGGCGGGAAACGTGGGGGCCTGGAAGGGCGGATGGGCCGTAAAACCCGGGAGGGGCGGGGA
>NZ_JACVUR010000027.1:0-84866 GCF_016516495.1 Delftia sp. S65 | reverse complement strand
GCTTTGGCGGAGGCGGCGGCCGCAGCGGTGGCGGGGGCTTCAGCTCTGGCAGAGGCGGCAGTTTCGGGGGCGGCGGCGCCTCGGGGAGTTGGTGAGATGGCGGCTGCAATCACAGGCTTTGTACAGCGTCTGCTCCGGCTGCTGCGCCACCATTGGGCAGAAGGGCAGTTGCGCCGTGCACTCCCGCCTGAAAGCCTTGCGGAGCTGGAGCGCCTGATCACCATGAGCGAGCAGCGCCATACAGGCCAGATTCGCATCTGCGTCGAACCCGGACTGCCGCCCAGCTACCTGTGGCGCGACGCCACGCCGCGCGAGCGCGCCATCACGCTGTTCGGCAAGCTGCGCGTCTGGGATACCGAACACAACAACGGTGCCCTGATCTATCTGCTGCTGGCCGACCACGCCATCGAAATCGTCGCCGACCGCGCCCTGGCGCGCACCCTGCCGGCGGAACAATGGCAAACGCTGATCAGCGACATGGGTGCCGCCTTTCAGGGCGGCCATTACGCCATGGGCATGACAGCAGCCCTGGAGCGCGTGAGCCTGCTGCTTGAAACCAACTTTCCGCGTGACCCGCTCCAGCCTGTGCACGATGGCAGCGACAATCTACCCGATGCTGTCGTGATACAGCACCACTGAAAGGCAGGCAGGCTGCGCAGGCCGGGCCGAGCCACCCCCTTCATCAAGCTATCGCGGGCACGGAGGCTGTGATAGCGTCACGCCATTTCATCAAGGAGCATCCACACCATGAAGAACACCCTGGCCCGCCTGGGCCTGCTGGCCGCCGTGCTGACCCTGAGCGCCTGCGCAAGCCCCATCCTCGACGACTCGCAGGAATATGACTATGTGCTCAGCTGCAAGCTGCGCGAAGACGACCCCAAGCGCTGCGAGCAACAGATCCGCGCCCTGTGCCCCGTGCCCGCCAAGGCCGTGACGCACAAGTCGCGCACGGTGGACCCCAAGGACAATGCCGTGACCTACGTGTACCAGGCCCGCTGCGGCGACTGAGCCATGGGGCCGGTGACCGGCCTTCCAGCCTTTCGCACCAAAGAAAAAGCCGCCCGAGGGCGGCTTTCTTGCAGCTGGAGCCCGAATGGGGCTCAGCGCTTTTGGCGGAACTTGCGCAGGGCCGCGATCTGAGCGGCCATGACGGCCAGCTCGGACTGGGCACGCGCCAGATCGACTTCGCTCTTGGCGTTCTTCAGTGCTTCCTCGGCTTCGAGCTTGGCCTTCTCGGCCTTCTCGGCGTCCAGGTCGGCACCGCGGATGGCGGTGTCGGACAGCACGGTCACACAGTTGGGCTGCACTTCCAGGATGCCGCCGGCCACGAAGACGAACTCTTCGCTGCCGTCCGCCATCTCGATACGCACCGAGCCGGGCTTGATGCGCGTGATCAGCGGAGTGTGGCGGGGAAAAATGCCCAGTTCGCCGGATTCACCGGGCAGGGCGACAAAGCGCGCTTCACCGGAGAAGATGGACTCTTCGGCACTGACCACATCAACGTGGATGGTGTTCATCTTTGCTCCTCAGAAAAGGTGGGACTGGAACTTGGAACCGGCAGGGCCCAGATCGGGGACACCGAGCAAGGGCCGCCCCGCTGCGAGGGTGTCGTCCCCCTCCCCCGCGAAGCGGGTAGAGAGGGGGAAGCGACGCAGTCGCTCAGGGGGTGCCGCAGGCTCAAGCCGCCAGTTTCTTGGCCTTCTCGAAGGCTTCGTCGATGGTGCCAACCATGTAGAAGGCCTGCTCGGGCAGGTGATCGCACTCGCCAGCGCAGATCATCTTGAAACCACGGATGGTTTCAGCCAGCGACACGTACTTGCCGGGAGCGCCAGTGAACACTTCGGCCACGTGGAAAGGCTGCGACAGGAAACGCTGGATCTTGCGGGCGCGGGCCACGGTCAGCTTGTCTTCGGGAGCCAGCTCGTCCATGCCCAGAATGGCGATGATGTCGCGCAGTTCCTTGTAGCGCTGCAGCGTGCCCTGCACTTCGCGGGCCACCTTGTAGTGCTCTTCACCCACGACTTGGGGGTCCAGCTGGCGGCTGGTGGAGTCCAGCGGATCGACGGCGGGGTAGATACCCAGCGAAGCGATGTCACGCGACAGCACCACGGTCGAATCCAAGTGGGCGAACGTCGTGGCAGGCGAGGGGTCGGTCAAGTCATCGGCGGGCACGTAAACGGCCTGGATGGAAGTGATCGAACCGACCTTGGTCGAGGTGATGCGCTCTTGCAGGCGGCCCATTTCCTCGGCCAGCGTGGGCTGGTAGCCCACGGCGGAAGGCATGCGACCCAGCAGAGCGGACACTTCGGTACCGGCCAGCGTGTAGCGGTAGATGTTGTCCACGAAGAACAGCACGTCCTTGCCTTCGTCACGGAAGGCTTCGGCCATGGTCAGGCCGGTCAGCGCCACGCGCAGACGGTTGCCCGGGGGTTCGTTCATCTGGCCGTAGACCATGGCCACCTTGGAGTCGTTCAGCGACTCCTGGTTGACCACGCCGGCGTCCGACATTTCGTGATAGAAGTCATTGCCTTCGCGGGTACGTTCACCCACACCGGCGAACACCGACAGACCACCGTGGCCCTTGGCGATGTTGTTGATGAGTTCCATCATGTTCACGGTCTTGCCCACACCGGCGCCACCGAACAGACCCACCTTGCCGCCCTTGGCGAAGGGCGAGATCAGGTCGATCACCTTGATGCCGGTTTCCAGCAGTTCCTGCGAAGGCGACAGCTCGTCATAAGCCGGTGCCTTGCGGTGGATGGGAGCCGTCAGCGCCTGATCCACGGGACCGCGTTCGTCGATGGGGTTGCCCAGCACGTCCATGATGCGACCCAGCGTCGCCTTGCCCACGGGCACGGTGATGGGGTTGCCGGTGTTGGACACCATCAGGCCGCGACGCAGACCGTCGGACGAACCCAGGGCGATGGTACGCACAACGCCGTCACCCAGCAGTTGCTGCACTTCCAGCGTCAGGGCCGAGCCGTCGAGCTTCAGGGCATCGAACACCTTGGGCATTGCGTTGCGGGGGAACTCGACGTCCACCACAGCGCCAATACATTGAACAATCTTGCCTTGCACTTGAGCCATTTTTTGCTCCAATTAGTTTGTCTGTTGAGCTGCTTTACACAGCAGCGGCGCCAGCCACGATTTCCGACAGCTCGGTCGTGATCGCTGCCTGGCGCGTCTTGTTGTAGACCAGCTTCAACTCGCCAATGACGCTGCCTGCGTTGTCGGTAGCGGCCTTCATGGCCACCATGCGCGCCGATTGCTCGGACGCCATGTTTTCCGCGACAGCTTGGTAGACCAGGGACTCTGCGTAACGCACGAGCAGCTCGTCGATCACGGACTGCGCGTCGGGTTCGTAGATGTAGTCCCAGCTATGGCCAGACGTCTTCTCGGCCTGCATGCTCTCGGACGACAGGGGCAGCAACTGCTCCACCACCGATTCCTGCTTCATGGTGTTGATGAACTTGGTGTAGCTCAGGTACACCGCGCTCAGCTTGCCCGCTGCATATGCATCGAGCAGCACCTTCACAGGGCCGATCAGCTTTTCCAGATGGGGCGTATCGCCCAGACCCGTCGCGTGCGAAACCACCTTGGCGCCGACACGGTTCAGAAAGCCCAGACCCTTGTTGCCAATGGCCACTGCTTCTGCCGACACGCCTTGATCCTGCAGCTCCCGCAGCTTGGCCGTGACAGCACGCAACACGTTGGTGTTCATGCCGCCGCACAACCCCTTGTCCGTCGTCACCACGATGACGCCGGCTGTCTTTGCATCACCGTTCACTTGCATGAACGGGTGCACGTACTCGGGGTTGGCTTGGCCAAGATGGACTGCAATGTTGCGGATCTTTTCGCTGTACGGGCGTGCAGCCAGCATCCGTTCCTGCGCCTTGCGCATCTTGGATGCGGCCACCATTTCCATGGCTTTGGTGATCTTCTTGGTGTTTTCCACCGATTTGATCTTGCCGCGAATTTCCTTACCTGCTGCCATGATGGCTCCTCGTCCGGTTTAAGCGAACGACTTCTTGAACGCAGCGATGGCGGCGTTCAATTCGGCTTCGGAATCCTTGTCCATGGCCTTGGAAGCGTTCAGCTTGTCGATCAGGGCGCCGTGGCTGGTCTTCAGGAACTGGTGCAGACCAGACTCGAAAGCCAGCACTTGCTTGACCTGGATGTCGTCCATGTAGCCCTTGTTCACTGCGAACAGCGAAGCGCCCATCAAAGCGGTGGACAGGGGGCTGTACTGGGCCTGCTTGAGCAGTTCGGTCACGCGGGCACCGCGGTCCAGCTGCTTGCGGGTGGCTTCGTCCAGGTCGGAGGCGAACTGCGCGAAGGCAGCCAGCTCACGGTATTGCGCCAGGTCGGTACGGATACCGCCGGACTGGCCCTTGACCAGCTTGGTCTGTGCAGCACCACCGACGCGCGACACCGAGATACCGGCGTTGATGGCGGGGCGGATACCGGCGTTGAACAGGCTGGTTTCCAGGAAGATCTGGCCGTCCGTGATCGAGATCACGTTCGTGGGCACGAAGGCCGACACGTCACCGGCCTGGGTTTCGATGATGGGCAGAGCCGTCAGCGAACCCGTCTTGCCCTTGACTTCACCCTTGGTGAAGGCTTCGACGTAGTCGGCATTCACGCGGGCTGCACGTTCGAGCAGGCGGCTGTGGAGATAGAACACGTCGCCGGGGAAGGCTTCGCGGCCTGGGGGACGGCGCAGCAGCAGCGAAACCTGGCGGTAGGCCACGGCTTGCTTGGACAGGTCGTCATAGACGATCAGGGCGTCTTCGCCGCGGTCGCGGAAGTACTCGCCCATCGTGCAGCCGGAGTAGGCCGACACGTACTGCATGGCAGCGGATTCGGAAGCGGTGGCAGCCACGACGATGGTGTATTCCATCGCGCCGGCCTGCTCCAGGGCACGCACCACGTTCTTGATCGAGGAAGCCTTCTGGCCGATCGCAACGTAGATGCAGGTAACGCCCTGACCCTTCTGGTTGATGATGGCGTCGATGGCCACGGCGGTCTTGCCGGTCTGGCGGTCACCGATGATCAGTTCGCGCTGGCCACGGCCGACGGGCACCATCGAGTCGATGGACTTGATGCCGGTCTGCAGGGGCTGGTCCACGGACTGGCGTGCGATCACGCCGGGAGCGACCTTCTCGATCACGTCCGTCATCTTGGCGTTGATCGGGCCCTTGCCGTCAATCGGCTGACCCAGGGCGTTGACCACGCGGCCGATGAGTTCGGGGCCGACGGGCACTTCCAGAATGCGGCCCGTGCACTTGACGGTGTCGCCTTCGGAGATGTGCTCGTACTCGCCCAGAATCACGGCGCCGACGGAGTCGCGCTCGAGGTTCAGCGCCAGGCCGAAGGAGGGCTGGCCATCCTTGCCTGCGGGGAATTCCAGCATTTCGCCTTGCATCACGTCCGACAGGCCGTGCACGCGCACGATACCGTCGGTCACCGAAACCACGGTGCCTTCGTTACGGATGTCGCTGCTGCCAGCCAGACCCTCGATGCGGCTCTTGATCAGTTCAGAAATTTCTGCGGGATTGAGTTGCATGACTCTTTCCTTCTTTAGCTTTGGTTAGCCGAGACCTCAGTCGCGTTGTTACGCAATGAGGGCCGCTTTCATTTGTTCCAGGCGGGCCTTGACGGACGTGTCAAGAACTTCATCACCCACCACGACGCGGATGCCACCGATCAGGGACTGATCTTGCTGCACCGACAGGTTCAGCTTTCGGCCGAAACGCTTCTCCAGAGAAGTCCCGAGGGCAGCCAGAGCGGCAGCATCTATGGGAAAAGCGCTTTGAACCACGGCGTCGGACGAGCCACCGGCGCGGTTCACGAGGCTGCGAAACTGGGCCGCCACTTCTGGCAGGGCTTGCAGTCGGCCGTTTTCAATGATGACGCGCAGAAAGTTGCGAGCGGCATCGGGCAATGCCGAGCCGGCCACGCCGCTGATGACGTCGAACAGTTGTTCGTCGGTCACCTTGGGGTCGTCGGCCAGCTGGCGCAATTGCGGATTGGCGGCAATCGCCGCCAATTCCTCCGCCCAGGCAACAGTGCCGGACAGGTCAGCACCCTGCTGGGTGCTGGCCTTGAACAGGGCATCTGCGTAAGGACGGGCAATGGTGGCGAGTTCTGCCATGTTTGCTCTTCCTTACAGCTCGGTCTTCAGGCGGTTCAGCAGGTCGGCATGGACGCCGGCATCCACTTCCTTGCGCAGGATCTGCTCGGCGCCCTTGACGGCCAGCGCAGCCACTTGCTCGCGCAGGGCTTCACGGGCCTGGACTGTCTGCTGCTCGGCCTCGGCGCGGGCAGCAGCAACAATCTTGTTGCCTTCTTCGGAGGCACGGGCCTTGGCTTCTTCGATGATGGCCTGGGCACGGCGTTCGGCGTCCGCAAGCCGCGATGCCGTTTCGTTGCGCGTCTGGGCCAGTTCCTGCTCGACGCGCTTGTTGGCGGCGGCCAGGTCAGTCTTGGCCTTGTCGGCAGCAGCGAGGCCATCGGCGATTTTCAGAGCTCGTTCATCCAGCGCCTTCGCGATCGGGGGCCACACGAACTTCATCGTGAACAGCACCAGGATCAGGAAAACGATGGCCTGGACGAACAGGGTCGCGTTGATACTCACGGCAACACCTTTCTATCTAGGGCGTTGATCGGAGCTTAGGCCAGGACGAAGGGGTTGGCGAAAGCGAACAGCAGAGCGATAGCAACACCGATCAGGAAGGCAGCGTCGATCAGACCGGCCAAGATGAACATCTTGGTTTGCAGTTCGTTGATCAGCTCAGGCTGACGTGCCGACGATTCCAGGAACTTGCCACCCATCAGGGCGATACCGATCGAAGCGCCGATAGCGCCCAGACCAACGATCAGACCACAAGCCAGAGCGACGAGACCGAGAATGTTTTCCATGATGACTCCTGAGATTAAAGAAAGAGAAAGGTTGAGAGGGAAAGGAAATGGTCAGTGGGCTTCATGTGCCTGGCCGAGATAGATCAGCGTCAGCATCATGAAAATGAAGGCCTGCAGGGTGATGATCAGAATGTGGAAGATCGCCCAGATAGAGCCTGCAATGATGTGCCCCAAGGGGAGCAACACACCGGAAAGCGACATGGCAGCCGCACCGCCCATCAGAGCGATCAGACAGAACACCAACTCACCAGCGTACATGTTGCCGAACAGTCGCATGCCATGCGAAACCGTCTTGGCGACATATTCAATGATCTGCATGGCCAGGTTGATAACACCCAGGATCAGTGCAAACACGGGATTCTTGCTGGTGCCGAACGGAGCGGTCACCAGTTCGTGGGCCCAGCCGCCCATGCCCTTGATCTTGATGCTGTAGAAGAAGCACAGGATCAGCACGGCCGAGGACAGGCCCAGCGTGGTCGAGAGGTCAGCCGTGGGAACGACACGCAGGTAGGCGTGCGAGTCACCCTGGACGCCCTGCCACAGTACCGGCAGCAGGTCCACGGGCAGCATGTCCATGGCGTTCATCATGAAGATCCAGACGAACACGGTCAGTGCCAGCGGGGCGATGAACTTGCGGCTTTGCGCGTTGTGGATGTTGGCCTTGGCCTGGTTGTCCACCATCTCGACCAGCAGCTCTACAGCCGCCTGGAAGCGACCCGGAACGCCCGATGTGGCCTTGCGCGCGGCAAGCCACAGCACGAACAGGCTCAGCACGCCCAGCGTGGCGCTGACGACGATCGAGTCCAGGTTGATGACCGAAAAGTCGATGATCGACTTTTGCTTGATGTTCTGGAGGTGCTGCAGGTGGTGAACGATGTATTCACTTGCAGTAGGTGCGTGCGCGTCTGCGGCCATCGGTCAACTTCTCTTCAAATATCAATCGGTTTTTCGGACATTGGCCCGCACTATCAGCGCGACCCAATACGTTTTCATGACGATCACCAAGCCCGCCAGCAGCGCCAGCCAACTCAGCCCCGGGACCAGCTTGGGTGCAGCCGCCAGCATGGCAATGCACAGCACCAGCTTCACCAGTTCCCAGCCAAAAATTCCCACCATGGCGGCTGCAGCGCCGCCAGGCCTCTTGCGCACGACGGCGCGCGCAAACAGCGCGGCCGGCAGCACCACCGACAAGGCGCCATAGGCAGCCGACCATCCGACCTCGGCGCGCCCCGTCACCAGCCACGCGACCAGTGCCACCAGCACGCCAACCACCGCCTGGACCACCACGAAGCGCCACACAGACATCTGCGGGTTTCGCGTGCGCCACTCCTGAGCCTCCTCGGAGGTCAGGGGCTTGAAGTCGGAATCCTCGCCCTCAAGTTCCCTGTCAGCGTCTGTGTCAGCGGCGTAGTTTTTCATTGAGTTCTCAAAGGCCGCAGACCAGACAAGACTTTTTCACAAAGCCTCTGATTATAAGTAAAAACCCCTGCCGAACGATAGGGGTTGTTACGGGCATGCCCAAAACGGCGGCGGCAGCCTGGCTGTGTGGCAGCAGGCCAACAACGCCAGCCTCGCACCGCAGGCAGCTTGTTTGTTGTGTGTGGAGTTTTCGTTGACCGGCGGCGCGGCAGCCCCAGGCTGCGACATGGCCGCGAACGATAGCGCACAATCGCCTCCAACGCCAAGCGATTAACCTTGATTCACCTATGACCGACGCCCCCACCCCCTCCTCCGCACCAGCAGCCGCGCCGGGCGCGGACCCGCGCAAGGACTCGTTGATCGAGTACCCGTCGCAGTTTCCCATCAAAGTCATGGGCATCAAGGCCGAGCATCTGGTGCATGAAATCACCCAGATCGCCGAGCGCTTCGACCCCGCCTTTGACCCCAGCACCATCGAGTTGCGCCCCAGCAGCAGCGGCAAATACCTGGGCGTCACCGTCACGGTGACGGCCACCAGCCGCGAGCAGCTCGACGACCTGTACCGGGCGTTCACCTCGCACCCGCTTGTGAAAGTGGTGCTTTGAGCGCCCCAGCCGCCGAGCTTGCGCAGACGCTGGACTTGCGCCTGCTGGGCCGCACCGACTACGAAGCCACGGTGCAGGCCATGCAGGCATTCACGAGCGGCCGCGATGCCGGCACGCGCGACGAGCTCTGGATCTGCGAGCACGCCCCGCATTTCACGCAAGGCCTTGCCGGGAAAAGTGACCACTTGCTGAGCCCTGGCAACATTCCCGTGGTCGCAACCAACCGTGGCGGGCAGGTCACCTACCACGGCCCGGGCCAGGTGGTCGCCTATCCGTTGCTGGATCTGCAGCGCCTGGGCTACTTCGTCAAGGAATACGTGTTCCGCATCGAAGATGCGGTCATCCGCACGCTGGAGCATTTCGGCATCACCGGCCACCGCGTGGAAGGCGCCCCCGGCATCTACGTGCGCCTTGACGATCCTCGCAGCCACGCCATGCTGGCCCAGCGCCCGCAACTGCGCGCACCCGGCTCGCCCGCGCCCCAGCCCGATTTTTCGGGGCTGGGCAAGATTGCAGCCCTGGGCATCAAGGTCAGCCGGCATTGCACCTATCACGGCGTTGCCCTGAATGCCGCCATGGACCTGGAACCCTACGAACGGATCAACCCTTGCGGCTATGCAGGACTGCAAACGGTGGACCTTTCTACAATCGGCGTTCAGACAACCTGGGACGAAGCCGCGCGCGTGCTGGGACGACAGTTGCAGCGCCGCCTAGCCCCCTGAATCCAGAACCATGACCACCAACACCGTCGTGCGCGAAGCGCAGTCCCAAGCCGAGTACAACCCGCTGGCCAAGCAGAAGGCGGCAGCGAAGCTTTCGCGCATCCCGATCAAGGTCGAGCATGGCGAGGCCCTCAAGAAGCCCGAGTGGATCCGCGTCAAGGCGGGCAGCCCCACCACGCGCTTCTACGAGATCAAGGACATCCTGCGCGCCAACAAGCTGCACACGGTCTGCGAGGAAGCCTCCTGCCCCAACATCGGCGAATGTTTCGGCAAGGGCACGGCCACCTTCATGATCATGGGCGACAAGTGCACGCGCCGCTGCCCGTTCTGCGACGTGGGCCACGGCCGCCCCGACCCGCTGGACACCAACGAGCCGCTCAATCTGGCCAAGACGATTGCCGAGCTGCGCCTGAAGTACGTGGTGATCACCAGCGTGGACCGCGACGATCTGCGCGATGGCGGCTCGGGCCATTTCGTGGAGTGCATCAAGAACATCCGCGAGCTCTCGCCGCTGACCCAGATCGAGATCCTGGTGCCCGACTTCCGTGGCCGCGACGACCGTGCACTGGAAATCCTCAAGGCCGCACCTCCCGACGTGATGAACCACAACCTGGAGACCGCACCACGCCTGTACAAGGAAGCGCGTCCCGGCTCGGACTACCAGTTCTCGCTGAACCTGCTCAAGAAGTTCAAGGCCTTGCACCCCAAGGTTCCGACCAAGAGCGGCATCATGGTGGGCCTGGGCGAGACCGACGAGGAAATCCTGCAGGTGATGCGCGACATGCGCGCCCATGACATCGACATGCTGACCATCGGCCAGTACCTGGCGCCCAGCAACAGCCACCTGCCGGTGCGCCGATACGTGCACCCCGACACCTTCAAGATGTTCGAGGAAGAAGCCTACAAGATGGGCTTCACGCACGCCGCCGTGGGCGCCATGGTGCGCTCCAGCTACCACGCGGATCAGCAGGCACACGCCGCAGGCGTTTGAGCTCGCCGCACCCAGGCGGCCCTCAATGCCCAGCCCTCGCCAGCCCTGCTGCCGAGGGCTTTTTCATGGCCGCATGACGGCACATCAAGACGCGCAGGCAACAAAAAAGCAGAGCCGCTGACGCATGCTCTGCTTGAATTGGAGGCGATGTTGCCTCTTCTGACATCGTAGAAAAAAAGCCTGGCTAACCGGCAGACCGCTGGCTGGCAAACCGACTTGCTGCAGGCTGAACAGGCCTGGCGAGTCGCCCCACGATGAAACTGAAAAAGGCTTGCAGCTCGAATTCCCCACCAGAGAGTTTCTTGCTGCATTGGGGCTGATCATAGCATCGAATGAGAATCAATCGCAACTAAAGCTGCAAATCTTTTTTTCTGCGCATCCTCGCCTGCATGAATTCATGGTCCCAGCAGCGCTGCGGGACTGTCCGAGCGGAGGACTTCCTGCGCCCAGGCAGTCAGCTTGCGTGTGTCGGCGCGCAAGATTTCCTGCTTGACGACCAGTATCTGCGCCGGATGCATGGAAAAGCTGCGCAGACCCAGGCCGAGCAGCAGGCGCGTCATGCCCACATCCCCGGCGGTCTCCCCGCAGACACAGACGCTCTTGCCCTGCGCCCTTCCTTCGGCGATCACGTCCGCCACCAGCTTGAGCACGGCGGGATGCAAGGGGTCATAGAGATGGGCCACGGTCTCGTCGGCGCGGTCGATGGCCAGCGTGTACTGGATGAGGTCGTTGGTGCCGATCGACAGGAAGTCGAAGTAACGCAAAAAAGTGCGCACGATCAGCGCGGCCGCAGGCACTTCGATCATGGCGCCCAGCTTGACCGGGCCATGGGCCACGCCTCGCGCGTCGAGTTCGCTTTGCGCCAGCCGCACCTGGGCCAGGGTCTGCTCGATCTCGCTTTGGTGGGCCAGCATGGGAAACAGCAGATGGATCTGCCCATGCGCCGCCGCACGCAGGATGGCGCGCAACTGCGTGCGGAACATGGCCGGGTCAGCCAGGCTCCAGCGGATGGCGCGCAGACCCAGCGCGGGGTTCAGGTAGTAATCCTTCGGCTGTGCCTTGTCCAGCGGCTTGTCGGCGCCCACGTCCAGCGTGCGAATGGTCACGGGCATGCCCTGCATGCCGTCCACGGCCTCGCGGTAGGCGCGGTACTGCTCCTCCTCACCGGGCAGGTTGCCGCCGCGCCCCATGAACAGGAATTCCGTGCGGAACAGCCCCACGCCCACGGCGCCTGCATGCACGGCCGCAGGCCCGTCGCCGGGCTGCTCGATATTGGCCAGCAACTCGATGCGCTCTCCGTCCAGCGTCAGCGCGGGCGTGTGGCGCAGGCGTGAGAGGCGCTCGCGCTCCAGCTCGTTCTGGCGCTGGCGAAAGCCATATTCGGCCAGGATGATGGGAGAAGGATCGACGATGACGACGCCTGCGTTGCCATCGATGATGATCCAGTCGTCTTGGCGGATCAGCTGGCTGGCCGCGCGCGCGCCGACCACGGCCGGGATGTCCATGCTGCGCGCCACGATGGCCGTGTGCGAGGTCCGCCCGCCCACGGCCGTGATGAAGCCGGCAAACAGCCGGCTCTTGAACTGCAGCATGTCCACTGGCGACAGGTCCTGCGCCACCAGGACCAGGGGCACATCGGTGACTTCGTCGAGCAGCAGCGGCTGCTGCGGCGCGCCCTCCCCCGTTGCATCGGCTCGCGGCAGCGCGGCAGGCGCGGGCACGGGGCTGGCCATGCCCTTCATGTAGCGCAGGATGCGCTCGACCACCTGCTCCAGGTCGGCCTTGCGCTCGCGCAGATACTCGTCCTCCATCTCGTCGAACTGGCGCGAGACGACCTCGAGCTGCGTGGTCAGCGCCCATTCGGCGTTGTAGAGACGATCGGAAATCCAGTGCTTGATGGCGGCGGCCAGGGCCTCGTCCTGCAACAGCAGCAGGTGGACGTCGAGCAGGGCATCGAGCTCGCCCGGCGCGTCCTGGGGCATTTCATCCTGCAGACGGCGCAGCTCGTCGATGACGGCGTTGCGTGCGCTGCGGGCGCGGTCGATTTCCGCGTCCACCTGGTCGGGCCGGATGAAGTAGTGCACCACCTCCATTCGGCTGGAGGCCACCACCACCGCGCGTCCTATCGCAATGCCCCGTGAAACGGCCAGTCCGTGGATTGCAAACGTCATTGCGCCTGTCCTTTGCCTGCTGCTGCGCAGGCCCCGGGCCGTCGCAATGCGGCAGCGTCCGGGCCCGGCGCGTGTTGCTCTTTTGCGCTCACCGTCTGCCAGCGCGGCGGAGGCCCATCACTGGCCTTCGCCAAATTTGTCGTTGATCAGGGCCGTCAGCGCATCCATGGCTTCCTGCTCCTGCGGTCCTTCGGTTTCCAGCAGCACCTCGGAGCCCATGCCGGCAGCCAGCATCATCACGCCCATGATGCTCTTGGCGTTGATGCGCCGCTCGCCCTTGCTCATCCAGACTTCGCAGGGAAAGCTGCCTGCAAGCTTGGTGAGCTTGGCGGAGGCGCGGGCATGCAGGCCCAGTTTATTGCTGATGGTTATAGGGGTCTTGATCATTGGATGGTCGCGGACTCTGGTTCTGAGGCGTGTTCACGCCCACCTGCATCACCCCATGGCTGCCTCCCGCCAAGGCACGCTCGGCCACGGTTTCCAGCGCCTCGTGGCGATAGCCTATGGAGCGCAGCAGCATGGGCAAGTTCACTCCGGCCACCAGTCGCCCCGCAGGCAGCTGCGCCACAAGGCGCTGCGCCACGTTGCAGGGCGTCGCGCCAAAGAGGTCGGTCAGCACCAGCGTGGGCAGCGCCACCAGGCCGCCATGGTCCTCGAGCAACTGCTCGGCACGCATCAGGGTGGCCTCGGGCGGCTCCTGAGCGGGCACATCCAGGGCAAGGACGTCCTCGGCACTGTCGGCGAACACATGCAAGGCGCATTCGCGCAGTGCATGGGCCAAAGGTGCGTGGGTGAACAAAAGGATGCGCGTGGTCATGAAGTCACAGGGTTCGGAGTCGATTATGGCGTGCGCAGGCGCATGCAGGGCAACCGGCGCGCCTGCACTGCGTTCCATGCCACAGCTGCCTCCCGCATCCGTGGCTCCGAAACCTGTTGCCGTTGCTATTGCAGTTGCAGGCTGGCGAAGAAGTTGTTGGCCTCGTCTGTGCGCGGCTTGTCGCTGTAGATCACGGCATGGTAGAGGCGTGCGCCTGCCGGCTCCATTCGTGCAAACCACACGCCATGGGCGGTGAGCTTCCAGCCCTGGGGCCCCACGCCTTCAAACGTGGTGCGCAGCGACTGCGGCAGATTCAGTGCGCCTGCAGGCAGGAAAGGGCCATCTTCCTTGGAGCGCAGTTGCTTGGCGCCTGCCGGTGCCTGCCCCGGAGCACCCGGGTTCATCTGGCCGAGCACGGCTGCCTGCCAGTACGACAGCATCTCGGCGGCTCTGGACGGCTCGCTGACCAGGAAGTGGGACACCGCGTAGGTCGACGCATCGGCATCGCATCCCATCATGGACATCTGCACCGTGCCCATGCCCTGGCCCAGCTCCACCGGCCGTGTTGCGGATTGCGGATCGCAGGGCAAGAGCACGCGCAGCGGCGTGCCTTCGACCGCGACCTGCCGCCAATCCAGCCTGGGACTGCAGGCGGCCAGGGGCGCCAACACCAGCATCGCGGCGCCGAGCCGCAGGGCCAGAGCGCGGCCCTTTGCTTTCGAAAAGCTTTCCATCAATGTCATGCCGGCATTATCGGCATGGCCCGACCTGTCCGAGCCCCGAACTTTTGCCCTTGCCGCGCATCGAAAGGCGGTGCACGGCATGCGTGCAGGCCTTCGGGCGCAACTTTGGGCACAATCGTCGCTATGGCAAGCAAACATTGGATCGCAGGCGTGGTGATCGCCGCAGCCGCCGGCATGGGCGCATGGGTGTATTCGGGTGCCGGCCAAACGGCCGCGCCGCAGTCCACCTTCGTGCTGCTGGACGGCAGCAAGCAGACCACGGCCGACCTCAAGGGCAAGGTGACCTTGGTGAATTTCTGGGCCACCAGCTGCACCACCTGCGTGGCCGAGATGCCCGAGATCGTTGCCACCCACCAGAAATTCCAGAGCCAGGGCTTCGAGACCCTGGCCGTGGCCATGAGCTACGACCCGCCCAGCTATGTGGTGAACTTCGCCGATTCGCGCAAGCTGCCTTTCAAGGTCGCGCTGGACAACACCGGCGCCGTGGCCCGGGCATGGGGCGATGTGCAACTGACTCCCACCACCTACATCGTCAACAAGCGCGGCGACATCGTGAAGCGCTATGTGGGCGCACCTGACTTCGCGGAGTTGCATCGGCTGATCGAGAAGCTGCTCGCCGAGGCCTGATACAGCGCAGACCAGGGCACAAAAAAACCGGCACCAGGCCGGTTTTTCATTGGTGCATCCTCCGCCCGCCGCTCAACGGCTGCGGAAGCTGTCGTGGCAGGCCTTGCAGCTGGCGGCGGCCGGGCCGAAGGCGGCCTTGAGCTGGTCCAGGTTGCCGGACTTGGCCGCAGCCGCGAGCTTGACCGTCTCGGCCTGCATCTTCTCCGACAGGTCCTGGAACTTGGCCTGCTCCTTCCAGATTTCAGGCTTGGCCTTTCCACCTTCCGTGCCCGCGCCGAACGCGGCCCAAGGCAGCTTGGCCATGAAGGCCACCACCTCGGCGTTTTCCTGGGCTGCCTTGGCATCGAAGGGGATCTTTCCGTTCGCCATGGCGCCCAGGCGCCCGAAGTGCTGGCCCAGCACGGCGAGCGCGCCCTGGCGGTACTTGATGGCGTCTTCGGACTTGGCGAACTGTGCGGACGCGGGCAGCGCCGTGGCGGCCACCAGGGCGGCCAGCGCCCATGCAGAAACTTTCTTCATCGTGGTTTTCCTTTGGGAGTGTGGGGAAATCTGCCGGGCCAGTATGGCAGCGGCGTCTTGCCGGCGCCGCTTTGATTGACCACGGCTAGGGTGCATTCCTGGTCCTCGCAGGAATGCGGGGCGGCACAATGCCCCATCCCCATCCCCATCCCAGCTTTCATGCCATGGCACAAGAATCGACCGCACAAGGCGCCGCCAAGCACAAGGTCCGCATCTGGGACCTGCCCACCCGGCTGTTTCACTGGCTGCTGGCCGCAACGGTGGTCGGCCTGGTCGTGACGGCCAAGCTGGGCGGCAATGCCATGAACTGGCATCTGCTGCTGGGCCATGCCATGCTGGCCCTGCTGCTGTTTCGCCTGCTTTGGGGCCTGGTGGGCGGCCGCTGGTCGCGCTTTGCCAGCTTCATCCACGCGCCGGCCACCGTGCTGCGCCATGTGCGGGGACAAGGAACGGAGAGCGACAGCGCAGGCCACAGCCCGCTGGGCGCCCTGTCCGTGTTTGCCATGCTGGCCGTGCTGATCGCCCAGGTGGGCAGCGGGTTGCTCAGCGACGACGAGATTGCGTTCTCCGGGCCGCTGGGCCGCTTTGTATCGGGCGACACCGTGGCACAGGCCACCGCATACCACGCGCACTGGGGGCAGTATCTGCTGTACGCGCTGGTGGCCCTGCACCTGTTGGCCATCCTTTTCTATGCCTGGCGCGGACGGGGCCTGGTGCGCGCCATGGTGACAGGAGACAAGCACTTGCCCGAACCCCTGCCCTCTTCGCGCGACACGGCAGCCAGCCGCCTGTTGGCCTTGGTCCTGGCGTTGGTGGCGGGGGCCGCCGCATGGTGGGTGCAGCAGCTGGGGGGTGCTTTCTGACGGCGTGGCCAGATGTTGCCAGCTTGCCGCTACACTGCGTTTTCCGTCGTTTTAGCCAAGTGCCCGTGGACAAGCCTGCTGTCGCCTTGCTGGCGCCGAATCCCCTGGAAGACATGGACGAAGTCCGCCAGATCTTCCAGGAGTACGCCGCAAGCCTGGATGTCGATCTGCAATTTCAAGATTTCGAGGCCGAGATCGCCGATCTGCCTGGCGACTACGCATCGCCGCGCGGCCACATCCTGCTGGCCAAGGTCGATGGCGCCGTGGCCGGCTGCTGCGCCTTGCGTCCGCTGGACAACTGCGATTACGCCAACGCCGCCGAGATGAAGCGCCTGTTCGTGCGCAAGGCCTTTCGCGGTTTCGGCCTGGGCCGCCAGCTCGCCGAGGCCATGCTCGATGTGGCGCGCCAGGCCGGCTATGACCATGTGCTGCTGGACACGCTGGACGACATGGAGTCGGCGCGCGCCCTCTACACGGACCTGGGCTTCCAGGAAATCCCGCCCTACTATCACAACCCCATCGCAGGGGCGCATTACCTCAAGGCCGATATCTTCTAGGCCCGGCTGAGGCAGCCCCCTGAAACACAAAAAGGCATTGCACCTGGGTGCAATGCCTTTTTTCGCAAAAGCGCGGTGCCCAGGCCCGGCAGGCCTGCAGCACGATCAGGATCAGGCCTTGGCCTGGCCCAGCAGGGTGGCAGCGTCGCTGACTTCGAACTTGCCAGGGCCTTCCACGTTCAGCGTGGCGACCTTGCCGTCCTTGACCAGCATGGAGTAGCGGTTGCTGCGCAGGCCCAGGCCCTTGCCGTTCAGGTCCAGCGTCAGGCCGGTGGCCTTGGCGAAGGCGGCATCGCCGTCGGCCAGCATGCGCACCTTGCCGTCGGTCTTCTGGTCACGGGCCCACGCGCCCATCACGAAGGCGTCGTTGACCGACAGGCACCAGATCTCGTCCACGCCGGCAGCCTTGAAGGCTTCGGCCTGCTCCACGAAGCCGGGCACATGCTTGGCCGAGCAGGTGGGAGTGAATGCGCCGGGCACGGCGAAGACCGCGATGGTCTTGCCGGCAGCGGCTTCGGGCAGCTTCACGGGGTTGGGGCCGATGCTGCAGCCATTGCCTTCGACTTCCACGTATTCCATCAGGGTGGCAGCGGGCAGGGCATCTCCGACTTTGATCATCTCTATCTCCTTTGTGGTGCAAAACCGGGGGCCGCCGAAATGGTGGTCCCCAAACGAAAAAACGACCCACATTGTGGGTCGTTTCCTGTGGCCTTGCAGCCGGTGGGCCTGTGTAGGCTTACACCAGAGCAGCCTTTTGCACCAAGCGGGTAGCAACCCAGTTCTTGGTCTTGGACAGCGGGCGGCTTTCCGTGATTTCAACCACGTCGCCCAGCTTGTATTCACCTTGCTCGTCGTGAGCGTGGTACTTGCTGGACTTGATCATGATCTTGTCATAGATCGGGTGCTTGACGCGGCGTTCAACCATGACCGTCACGGTCTTGGCACGCTTGTCGCTGACCACCTTGCCAATCAAGGTGCGCTTGAGGGATTTTTTAGCTTCCGTCATGTCGGCTTCCTGATTACTTGGCAGCTTGCTTTTCAGCAAGGATGGTCTTGGCGCGGGCGATGTCACGGCGCGTGGTACGCAGCGTGTTCGTGTTACCCAGCTGTTGCGTAGCCTTTTGCATACGCAGGCCAAAGTGAGCCTTTTGCAGGGACTTCACTTCGGCTTCCAGGCCGGCAACGTCTTTTTGGCGGAGTTCAGCAGCTTTCGTCATGTTGTTCTCCTTAGGCACCAATTTGACGGGACACGAAGGTCGTACGCAGCGGCAGCTTTGCAGCGGCCAGGCGGAACGCTTCACGAGCCAGCTCTTCAGGGACGCCCACGATTTCGTAGAGCACCTTGCCGGGCTGGATTTCGGCCACGTAGTACTCGGGGTTGCCCTTACCGTTACCCATACGCACTTCTGCGGGCTTGGTAGAGATTGGCTTGTCCGGGAACACGCGGATCCAGATACGACCGCCACGCTTGACGTGACGCGAGATCGCGCGGCGAGCCGCTTCGATCTGACGCGCCGTCAGGCGACCACGGTCAGTGGACTTCAGGCCGAAGTCACCGAAAGCAACGGAGTTACCACGCGTTGCGATACCGGTGTTGCGACCCTTTTGCTCCTTGCGGTATTTGCGGCGAGCAGGTTGCAGCATCTTTATTCTCCTTTACCGTCCGCTGCTGTAGCGGGCGCGTCAGTCTTGCGAACGCGCTTAACGGAATCAGCGCCAGCGCCGGCGGGCTTATCGCTGCCGTCAGCAGGTGCTGCGTTAGCGCCTGCGGGGCGGCGGGCACCACGGCCAGCACCGTCACGACGACCATCGCCGCGACCATCACGGCGGGGGCCGCGAGGACGACGTTCTTCTTCGGGGCGGGGGGTCTCGGCTGCCGGCAGGTCGTTACGACCCAGCGTGTCACCCTTGTAGACCCAGACCTTCACACCGATCACACCGTAGGTCGTCTTGGCTTCGGAGAAGCCATAGTCGATGTCGGCGCGCAGTGTGTGAAGTGGCACACGGCCTTCGCGATACCACTCGCAACGTGCAATTTCGATACCGTTCAGACGGCCCGAAGACATGATCTTGATGCCTTGGGCACCCAGACGCATGGCGTTTTGCATTGCACGCTTCATGGCGCGGCGGAACATGATGCGCTTTTCGAGCTGCTGGCAGATCGAATCGGCGATCAGCTTGGCATCGATTTCAGGCTTGCGCACTTCTTCGATGTTCACAGCCACGGGCACGCCCAGACGGGTTGCGAGTTCCTTCTTCAGGTTCTCGATGTCCTCGCCCTTCTTGCCGATCACGACACCAGGACGTGCCGAGAAGATCGTGATGCGGGCGTTCTTTGCAGGACGCTCGATCAGGATGCGCGACACGGCGGCATTCTTCAGCTTGGCCTTCAGGAACTCGCGCACCTTGATGTCTTCGGCCAGCATGCCGGCGAAGTCACGGTTGCTTGCGTACCAACGGCTGGCCCAGTTGCGGCTAACAGCCAGGCGGAAGCCGGTAGGATGGATTTTCTGTCCCATATTCTTCCCAGGCCTTTCAGTTGCCAACCGTCACGTACACGTGGCACGTGGGCTTGCTGATGCGATTGCCGCGGCCCTTTGCACGCGCGGTGAAGCGCTTGAGCGTGGTGCCTTGTTCGACGAAGATGGTCTTGACCTTCAGTTCGTCGATGTCGGCGCCGTCGTTGTGCTCGGCGTTGGCGATGGCGGACTCGAGCACCTTCTTGATGATCACGGCAGCTTTTTTCTGCGTGAACGTCAGGATGTTCAGGGCTTGGTCCACTTTCTTGCCGCGGATCAGGTCCGCGACCAGGCGACCCTTGTCCACAGACAGGCGGACGCCACGGAGAACAGCACGTGTTTCAGACATGTTCTATTCCTTACTTCTTGGCTTTTTTGTCCGCCGGGTGACCCTTGAAGGTACGGGTCAGCGCGAATTCGCCGAGCTTGTGGCCGACCATCTGGTCAGTCACATACACGGGCACGTGCTGCTTGCCGTTGTGCACGGCGATGGTCAGACCGATGAACTCGGGCAGAACCATGGAGCGACGCGACCAGGTCTTGACGGGCTTCTTGTCCTTGGTGGCGACGGCCTTTTCGGCCTTTGCCAGCAAGTGATGGTCAACAAACGGACCCTTTTTAAGAGAACGAGTCATTTGCTACCCTTTACTTCTTGCGACGCGACACAATCATCGACTGCGTGCGCTTGTTGTTACGGGTACGGTAGCCCTTCGTCAGGTTGCCCCATGGGTCAACAGCGTGACGACCTTCACCGGTCTTGCCTTCACCACCACCGTGCGGGTGATCGACAGGGTTCATCACCACGCCGCGAACGGTCGGGCGAATACCCATCCAACGCTTCACACCGGCCTTGCCCAGACGGCGCAGGCTGTGTTCTTCGTTGGCGACTTCACCGATGGTCGCGCGGCATTCGATGTGCACCTTGCGCACTTCGCCGGAACGCATACGCACTTGGGCGTAGATGCCTTCACGGGCCAGCAGCGTAGCCGACGTACCTGCCGAACGGGCGATCTGCGCGCCAGCGCCGATCTTCAGTTCGATGCAGTGGATGGTCGAACCCACGGGGATGTTGCGGATCGGCAGGGTGTTGCCCACGCGGATCGGGGCTTCCGAACCGCTGACGATCGTTGCGCCGACTTCCAGGTTGCGCGGAGCAATGATGTAGCGACGCTCGCCGTCGGCATAGCACACCAGAGCGATGTGGGCCGTACGGTTGGGGTCGTACTCAATGCGCTCGACCTTGGCGGGGATGCCGTCCTTGGTACGCTTGAAGTCCACCACGCGATAGTGGTGCTTGTGGCCACCGCCCTTGTGACGGGTGGTGATGTGACCGTTGTTGTTACGGCCCGACTTCTGGTGCTGAGGCTCCAGCAGGGGGGCGAAACCTGCACCCTTGTGCAGATGGTCACGCGTGACCTTGACCGTGCCGCGTTGGCCGGGGGTCGTCGGTTTGAGCTTGATAACAGCCATGATTACGCAGCCTCCCCGGACAGGTTCAGCTCTTGACCGGGCTTGAGCATCACGTAGGCCTTGCGAACGTGGTCGCGGCGGCCAGTGGTCTTGCCAAAGCGCTTGGTCTTGCCCTTGATGTTCACCACGGAGACACCAGCAACTTCCACCTTGAACATCAGTTCCACGGCGGCCTTGATTTCATGCTTGGTGGCGCTCTGCAGCACCTTGAACGTCACGGCGTTGGACTTCTCGGCAACCATGGTGGCCTTTTCGGACACGATGGGAGCAACCAACACCTGCATCAGACGACCTTCGTCAAACTTGAGCGTGCTCATTCGAACATCTCCTTGAGTTTGTCGATCGCACCCTTGGTGACGAGCACTTTCTTGTAGTGCACCAGCGACACGGGGTCGGCGTAGCGCGGCTCGACCACGAACACGTTCTTCAGATTGCGGGAAGCCAGGTACAGGTTCTCGTCGACTTCTTCAGCGATCACCATGACCGATTCCAGGTTCATGGCCTTGAACTTGTCGGCCAGCACCTTGGTCTTGGGGCTTTCGAGCTTCAGCGAGTCCACCACGGCCAGACGGCCTTCGCGGGCCAGTTGCGACAGGATGGCAACCATACCGGCGCGGTACATCTTCTTGTTGATCTTCTGCGTGAAGTTTTCTTCAGGCAGATTCGGGAAGATGCGGCCGCCGCCACGCCACAGAGGCGAGGAAGACATACCGGCACGAGCACGGCCGGTGCCCTTTTGCTTGAACGGCTTGGCAGTCGTGTGACGAACCTGCTCGCGGTCCTTCTGAGCGCGAGTGCCCTGACGTGCGTTGGCACGGTAGGCGATCACGATCTGGTGGACGAGGTCTTCGTTGAATTCACGACCGAAAACAGTCTCGGGCGCATCGAACTTGGATGCGGCCTGGCCTTGTTCATTCAGGAGTTCGAGCTGCATTAGTTCGCTCCCTTGGAAGCTTTGGCCTTGATGGCGGGGCGCACCGTCACGAAGCCACCCTTGGAGCCCGGAACAGCGCCCTTGATCAAGAGCAGTTGGCGTGCTTCGTCAATGCGAACCACGTCGAGATTTTGGGTGGTGATGGTTTCATCGCCCATGTGACCGGTCATCTTCTTGCCCGGGAACACGCGACCTGGATCCTGGGCCATCGAGATGGAACCGGGAACATTGTGCGAACGGCTGTTGCCGTGCGAGGCGCGCTGCGAGCGGAAGTTGTGACGCTTGATGGTGCCGGCGAAGCCCTTACCGATGGAAGTGCCTTGCACGTCCACCTTCTGGCCCACCGAGAACAGCTCGGCGACGGGCAGGACGGAGCCTGCGGCGTACTTGCCAGCGGTTTCTTCGGTCACGCGGAATTCACCCATCACTTCACCGGCTTCGACACCTGCCTTGGCAAGGTGGCCGGCTTCTGGCTTGGTCACGCGAGATGCCTTGCGCGAACCGAAAGTGACCTGCAGGGCCACGTAGCCATCGTTCTCTTGGGTTTTGACCTGAGTCACACGGTTGTTGGACACATCCACCACCGTGACGGGCACTGCGTCCCCGTCATCGGTGAACAGACGCATCATGCCCACCTTGCGACCCAGCAACCCGAGGGAGTTGCTCAGACTCATTTGTTTGCTCCAAAACTTTCGCCGCTGAAACTGCAATTGGCCCAGCGTTGCGCTCCCGCCCCAGATGTCCAAGGCCTTGCGCACGAAAGAAGGTTGATAAAACTTCGCTCAAGAAAGGCGAAGCCCCAAATTTTAACGCGAACTGCCTTTTCAAGCAAGTTCGCGTTAAATCAAAGCCCTTCAACGGCCCCGCAAGGGGCCGTGAAGTTCTTATTGCAGCTTGATCTCGACGTCCACGCCTGCGGGCAGGTCCAGCTTCATCAGAGCGTCAACCGTCTTGTCAGTCGGGTCAACGATGTCCATCAGGCGCTGGTGAGTGCGGATTTCGAACTGGTCGCGGCTGGTCTTGTTGACGTGCGGCGAGCGCAGGATGTCGAAACGCTTCATGCGTGTCGGCAGGGGCACGGGACCCTTGACGATCGCGCCGGTGCGCTTGGCAGTGTCAACGATTTCAGCAGCCGACTGGTCGATCAGCTTGTAGTCAAACGCCTTCAGGCGGATGCGGATTTTTTGCTTGGACATTGTGTATTCCTAGTTTTCCAAGAATTACGCAATGATCTTTGCAACCACGCCAGCGCCCACGGTACGGCCACCTTCGCGGATAGCGAAGCGCAGACCTTCTTCCATGGCGATGGGGGCGATCAGCTTGACGGTGATCGACACGTTGTCGCCAGGCATCACCATTTCCTTGTCGGCGGGCAGCTCGATGGAGCCGGTCACGTCGGTCGTACGGAAATAGAACTGGGGACGGTAGTTGTTGAAGAACGGAGTGTGGCGACCACCTTCGTCCTTGGACAGCACGTACACCTCAGCCGTGAAGTGGGTGTGGGGCTTGATGGAGCCGGGCTTGCACAGCACTTGGCCGCGTTCCACGTCTTCACGCTTGGTGCCGCGCAGCAGCAGACCCACGTTGTCGCCAGCTTGACCTTGGTCCAGCAGCTTGCGGAACATTTCCACGCCGGTGACGATGGTCTTCTGGGTGTCGCGGATACCGACGATTTCGATTTCTTCGCCGACCTTGATGATGCCGCGCTCGATACGGCCAGTCACCACGGTGCCACGGCCAGAGATCGAGAACACGTCTTCCACGGGCATTGCAAAGGCACCGTCCACAGCGCGCTCGGGCGTGGGGATGTAGGAGTCCAGTGCTTCAGCCAGGCGCAGGATGGCGGGTTCGCCCTTGTCGGACTGGTCGCCTTCCAGGGCCAGCTTGGCCGAGCCGCGGATGATGGGGGTGTCGTCGCCGGGGAAGTCGTACTTGGCAAGCAGCTCGCGCACTTCCATTTCGACCAGTTCCAGCAGCTCTTCGTCGTCCACCATGTCGCACTTGTTCAGGAACACGATGATGTAGGGCACGCCCACCTGACGGGCCAGCAGGATGTGCTCGCGGGTCTGGGGCATGGGGCCGTCAGCGGCCGAGCACACCAGGATGGCGCCGTCCATCTGAGCAGCGCCGGTGATCATGTTCTTGACGTAGTCGGCGTGGCCGGGGCAGTCAACGTGAGCGTAGTGGCGACCGGCCGTTTCGTACTCGACGTGGGCGGTGTTGATCGTGATGCCGCGAGCCTTTTCTTCAGGTGCTGCGTCGATCTGGTCGTAAGCCTTGGCTTCGCCGCCGAACTTCTTGGACAGAACGGTAGCGATAGCAGCCGTCAGGGTCGTCTTGCCGTGGTCCACGTGACCGATGGTGCCAACGTTGACGTGCGGCTTGTTCCGCTGGAATTTTTCTTTTGCCATGATTTCTCCGAAAGAGCAAAACCTGTGTGATGTTTAAGGTCTGCACCCCATTGCTTGGTCGCCCCGCACAGGTGACAGGGCGGCATGGGATCGCAGACCGGCAAAAACCGCAGCACCCCGGCGCCAAAACGCCTGGGTGCTGCGATTCAAAAGCCTTCAATTATACAAAAAAGCTTACTTCGAGCGAGCAGCAACGATGGCTTCGGCCACGTTACGGGGAGCTTCAGAGTAGTGCTTGAACTCCATCGTGTACGTAGCGCGGCCTTGCGTCTGCGAGCGCAGCGACGTGGCGTAGCCGAACATTTCCGACAGAGGCACTTCAGCCTTGATGGACTTGCCGCCGCCGGCCATGTCGTCCATGCCCTGCACCATGCCGCGACGCGAGGACAGATCGCCCATCACGGTACCGGCGTAGTCTTCGGGCGTCTCGACTTCCACAGCCATCATGGGTTCCAGGATGACGGGGCTGGCCTTGCGGGCAGCTTCCTTGAAACCGAAGATGGCGGCCATCTTGAACGCCATTTCGTTCGAGTCCACATCGTGGTACGAACCGAAGGTCAGCGTGACCTTCACGTCCACGACGGGGTAGCCAGCCAGCACGCCGGAAGTCAGCGCTTCGATCACGCCCTTCTCGACTGCGGGGATGTATTCGCGAGGAACCACACCGCCCTTGATGGCGTCGACGAACTCGAAGCCCTTGCCGGGTTCCTGGGGTTCGACCGTGAACACCACGTGGCCGTACTGACCCTTACCACCGGACTGGCGAACGAACTTGCCGTCCACGTCCACGACCTTCTGGCGAATGGTTTCGCGGTAGGCAACCTGGGGCTTGCCCACGTTGGCTTCCACGTTGAATTCGCGCTTCATGCGGTCAACGATGATTTCCAGGTGCAGCTCGCCCATGCCGGCGATGATGGTCTGGCCCGATTCTTCGTCGGTACGCACGCGGAACGACGGATCTTCTGCAGCCAGGCGCGACAGGGCGATGCCCATCTTTTCCTGGTCGGCCTTGGACTTGGGCTCCACGGCCTGTGCAATCACGGGCTCGGGGAAGACCATGCGTTCCAGCACGATGGGGGCGTCCACGGAGCACAGCGTTTCGCCGGTCGTCACGTCCTTCAGGCCCACGCAGGCAGCGATGTCGCCGGCGCGGATTTCTTCGACTTCCACGCGCTCGTTGGCCATCATCTGCACGATACGGCCGATGCGTTCCTTCTTGCCCTTGACCGAGTTGAACACGGTGTCGCCCTTGGTCAGGACGCCCGAGTACACGCGCACGAAGGTCAGCTGACCGACGAACGGGTCGGTCATCAGCTTGAAGGCCAGTGCCGCAAACTTTTCACCGTCGTCGGCCTTGCGGCTGAGCTTGGTTTCTTCGTTTTCGGGATCGGTACCGGTGACGTCAGGGATGTCCACAGGCGCCGGCAGGTAGTCGATCACGGCGTCCAGCATGCGCTGCACACCCTTGTTCTTGAAAGCGGTACCGCACAGCATGGGCTGGATTTCGGTAGCCAGCGTACGAGCGCGCAGGCCGGCCTTCACGTCTTCTTCGGACAGAGTACCTTCTTCCAGGTACTTGTTCATCAGCTCTTCGCTGGCTTCAGCGGCGGCTTCCACGAGGTTCTCACGCCACTTGTTGGCGGTCTCCACCAGCTCGGCGGGGATCTCGTGGTATTCGAACTTCATGCCTTGCGAGGCTTCGTCCCAGATGATGGCCTTCATCTTGACGAGGTCGACCACGCCCTTGAAGTTGTCTTCGGCGCCGATCGGGATCACGACGGGCACGGGGTTGGCCTTCAGGCGCAGCTTCATCTGGTCAACGACCTTGAAGAAGTTGGCGCCGGTACGGTCCATCTTGTTCACGAAGGCCAGACGGGGCACCTTGTACTTGTTGGCTTGGCGCCACACGGTTTCCGACTGGGGCTGCACGCCGCCCACGGCGCAGTACACCATGCAGGCGCCGTCCAGCACGCGCATGGAACGCTCCACCTCAATGGTGAAGTCCACGTGGCCGGGGGTGTCGATGATGTTGAAACGGTGCTCGGGGTAGGACAGGTCCATGCCCTTCCAGAAGCAGGTCACTGCAGCGGAAGTGATGGTGATGCCGCGCTCTTGCTCTTGCTCCATCCAGTCGGTCGTAGCAGCGCCGTCGTGCACTTCGCCCAGCTTGTGGGTCACACCGGTATAGAACAGGATACGTTCCGTGGTGGTGGTTTTGCCTGCGTCGATGTGGGCGGAGATACCGATGTTGCGGTAGCGCTCGATGGGGGTCTTGCGAGCCATGATGGATCCTTGATCGTATGGAGGGAGTCTCTGCCCGTTCCAGCCTCATGGTGCAGACGGACAGCAGTCTTATCTGGGGATGCTCCTAATCGAGACAAGGCCGCAGGCAAAAATGCATGCGGCCTGTCTGATCGGGAGCGAAGTGCTCTTAGAAGCGGAAGTGGCTGAATGCCTTGTTGGCTTCGGCCATGCGGTGAACTTCGTCACGGCGCTTCATGGCGCCGCCACGGCCTTCGGTGGCCTCGAGCAGCTCGTTGGCCAGGCGCTGGGCCATGGACTTCTCGCCGCGCTTGCGGGCGGCTTCCTTCAGCCAACGCATGGACAGAGCCAGGCGACGCACGGGGCGCACTTCGACAGGCACTTGGTAGTTGGCACCGCCAACACGGCGGGACTTCACTTCGACCATGGGCTTGACGTTGTTGATGGCAACAACGAAGGCTTCCAGCGGGTCTTTGTCAGGGTGCTTCTTTTGAATCAGGTCCAGGGCACCGTAGATGATGCGTTCTGCAACCGCCTTCTTGCCGCCTTCCATGATCACGTTCATGAACTTGGACAGCTCGACATTGCCGAACTTGGGATCCGGCAGGATTTCACGTTTGGGGACTTCGCGACGACGTGGCATTTTTTACCTCTATCTTGCTTCAGTTGGCATCTTTTCAGACACCGCGAGAGTCAACAGGACTCCCACTTACTCGACCCGCGCAAAACACTTGCGTTTGGGGTCACTACGCTGAATCTCGCGCCACGCGGGATACAGCACCTTCCTCGAAAAAACGCAGGGCTTACTTGGCCTTGGGCTTCTTCGCGCCGTACTTGGAACGGGATTGCTTGCGGTCCTTGACGCCTTGCAGGTCAAGGGAGCCACGCACGATGTGGTAACGCACACCGGGCAAGTCCTTCACACGGCCGCCGCGCACCAGAACAACGCTGTGCTCTTGCAGGTTGTGGCCTTCACCACCGATGTAGGAGATGACCTCGAAGCCGTTGGTCAGGCGCACCTTGGCAACCTTACGCAGAGCGGAGTTAGGCTTCTTAGGCGTCGTGGTGTACACACGGGTGCACACGCCGCGGCGCTGAGGGCAGTTTTCCATAGCAGGGCTCTTGGATTTGACAACTTCGACCGTGCGGCCCTGACGCACGAGTTGGTTAATGGTTGGCATTAATAAACGTCCCTAAACGTGAATTGCTTGCGAAAAGCGAAAACGTGAATCCCTTCGGAAATTCCGAAAAGCCCTCGACTGTACCAGCTTGCGGGAGATCGCACAACTGCACCCCCTCCAAGCCAGTACGCGAGGGCCTGCGCGACAGGCGCGGGGCTTACTTGATCCAGAGGCGGATCGCATCCCAGGCACGGCCGAAGAAGCCTGCCTGCTCCACGCCTTCCAGCGCCACCAGCGGCACTTCGGCCACGGTGTCGGCACCCATCTTGACCTTGAGCGTGCCCATGGCCTGGCCCTTCGTGAACGGGGCGATCAGCGGGTCCTGGCGCACGACTTCGGTGCTCAGCTTGCCGCCGCTGCCGGCCGGCACGGTGACCACGATGGGCGTGGTGCGGCCGATCTTGACGGTGTTCGCCTTGCCCTTCCAGACTTCGGGCGTGGCCACGGCCTGCTCGGCATCGAACAGCTTGACCGAATCGAAGGCCGCATAGCCCCAGTTCAGCAGCTTCTGGCTTTCATTGGCACGCGCGTTCTCGCTGGCCGCGCCCAGCACGATGGAGATCAGGCGGCGGCTGCCCACGTTGGGCAGGTCGCGCTTGGCGGTGGCCACCAGGCAGTAGCCGGCGGCAGCCGTGTGGCCGGTCTTGAGGCCATCGACGGTCGGGTCGCGGAACAGCAGCGAGTTGCGGTTGGTGCCGTTGGAGGCCGGCGTACCAGGATAGAAGTACTTCTTGGTCGAGTAGTAGTGCATGTACTCGGGGAAGTCCTGCATCAGGCGCTGGGCGAGGATGGACAGGTCGCGCGCCGTGGTCAGGTGGCCGGGCTCGGTCAGGCCTTCGGGGTTCTTGTAGCTGGTGTTCTTCATGCCCAGCGCCTTGGCCTGCTCGTTCATGAGCCGCACGAAGTTCTCGGCCGAGCCGCCCACGCCTTCGGCCAGGGCCATGGTGGCGTCGTTGCCGGACTGCACGATCATGCCCTTGACCAGGTCATCGACCGGCACCTGCATCTTGGGGTCGATGAACATGCGCGAGCCGGGCATCTTCCAGGCGCGCTCGCTCACGGGCAGGCGCTGCTCCAGCGTGATCTTCTTGGCGCGCAGCGCGTCGAAGACCAGGTAGCCGGTCATCAGCTTGGTCAGCGAGGCCTGCTCGATGGGCGCATCGATGTCCTTGGCGCCCAGCACCTGGTTGGCGGTGACATCGACCAGCAGATAGTTGCGCGCCGCGATTTCGGGCGGCTGGGGCGGGGTGATCTGCGCCAGCGCCAGGGCCGGCGCCATGGCGGCCGCCAGTGCCAGGACTCGCAGCGTGGAGGAAAGTGGCTTCATGAGGAAAACTCTCGCTAAAGGGCAGGGAATGCAGGAAAGGCGAAAACATGCCCGCCCGATGGGGCAGGCCTGTTGAGCAGCGGCGCGGGCCGCTAGGGGAGTGAGCGCAAATGGCGGACCACGAGGCTTTTGAGCAGCGGCAATTGTCCGTGAAAGAAATGACCGCCCCCGGGCACGACGGTAACAGGCAGTATCTGCGGGCGCGCCCAGTCCATGACGGCAGACAGCGGCACCGTGTCATCGGCTTCGCCGTGCACCACCAGGGTCCGGTCATGGGCTTCGGGCGGGACAGGCGCCACGGTGAAACGGCTGGCCGCCGTTCCCACCAGCACCGCCTTTTCCACCCGGCCCTCACTCCAGAGCCCCGCCAGCACATGGCTGGTGACGAAGGCCCCGAATGAGAAGCCGGCCAGCGCGATCGGTCCTTCGGGGGCGACCTGGCGGACCACGGACAGCATGTCCTGGGCCTCGCCGACGCCTGCGTCGTGCTCGCCGGCACTGGCGCCCACGCCGCGGAAGTTGAATCGCACGGCCGTGTAGCCGCACTGCACGAAGGCACGCGCCAGGGTCTGCACCACCTTGTTGTCCATGGTGCCGCCGAACAGCGGATGGGGGTGGGCGATGATGGCCACGCCGCGCGGCGGTGCATCGGCGGCCGGCGCATCGCGCAGGGCCTCCACGGCCCCGGCAAGGCCGGTCAAGGTCAAACGTTCGGTCTGCGCATTCACAATCGCTATCCTAGTAGTAGCAGCCAATCCAAGCTGACAAAGCACTGATGCCCGGAAAGGCCCAAAGTTCCAGCCGGTGCTCAGCGGCCCACGTCGGGCGGCAGCAGCAGGCGCTCCACGGGCTGGCCGTTCTTGAGGTGGGACTCGACGATCTCGTCGATGTCGGACTCGTCCACGAAGGTGTACCAGGTGCCTTCGGGGTAGACCACGGCCACGGGCGCACCCGCGCAGCGGTCCAGGCAGCCGGCCTTGTTCACGCGCACCTGGCCCTTGCCGGCCAGGCCCAGCTGCTTGACCTGCTTCTTGCAGTGGTCAAAGCCCGCCTTGGCGCCGTGCAGCGCACAGCAGTCCTCGCCGTTGGGCCTCTCGTTGAGGCAAAAAAAGATGTGGCGCGCATAGTAGTTGCCTGCGCCTTGCTGGCCGCTGTCGGCCCCGGGACGTGGGTGTTCGCTCATGGAGCGGATTCTAGGCCTGCGGCACTGCAGGCGCCGGGGGCGGCGGAGGTGCCGCATCGCGGCGCGCCAGCCTGAGCAGCACATAGACCAGGGTCGCATAGGGCCACAGCCAGCCCAGCCACTGGCCCAGCCCGTAGAAGCGGATGAAGCGGCCCTGCTCCCAGGCCTGCAGCGTTTCCGAGAAATAGGCGCTGGTGGGCGCCTGGTTCAGGATGCTCAATTGCAGCACCAGCACCAGCAGCAAGAGGGCCGCACAGGCCCGGCGCGGCAGCGGCATGGCCACCATGGCCAGGCCCAGGCCACCCCACACGCCCATGCGCACCGGCAGGTCCACCCACTCCCAGGCATGGGCCGGCCCCCAGCTCAACGCGGCCGACAGTGCCGAGACACCGATGCCGATCACCACCGCAGAGCCCGCCAGCATGGCGCGCCGGCCCATGTGGCGCATCACGCAGTAGGCCAGCAGACAGGGCACCCACAGGCCCAGCATCACGCACAGCATCTCGGTCACGGGCGACAGCGGCGTCAGCGCGGACTCGCGCAGAGGCAGCCACATGAGGAAGGGCGTACCTTCGAGCAGATCCAGCAGCCCCTGCTCCAGCCGCTCCAGCACCTGGCCCAGGCCAAAGGGCACGGCGGCGGGAAAGAGCAGCGCCCAGGGCCACAGCGCCAGCAGCACCATGGCGCCGCCGCCGTCCTCGCCCAGCCAGTGGGTGCGAAAGGCGCTCCAGCGCGCCAGCGCGCCCAGCCGCTCCAGCAGCAGCGCCACCAGCGCCCCCAGCAGGGTGCCGCCCGCATTGAGCACCAGGTCCAGGTTGGAAGGAACACGCCGCGGCAGGTAAATCTGCAGGAACTCCATGGACAGCGACAGCAGCGTGCCGGCCAGCGCCGCCAGCGGCACGGCCGCGCGCGGGCTGCCGCTGCGCACCAGGGCCAGCGCCAGGAAAAAGCCCAGCGGCGCGTAGCCGACGATATTGATGTTGATGTCGAACCAGGTCCAGTACGGCGGCGGGATCTTTGCCGTCAGGAAGACCAACGGATCAATGCCCTGGGCACGCCAGCCATCGAAAGGAAACAGGCTGGCGAAAACGATGAGCACCGCATAGACCAGCGCCAGCGGCCAGGCCGAAGTCTTTTGCACCACGCCCTGCCTCCCTCTTCGTTGGATCGGTTTCTCAGAAAGGTTTGACGACCACCAGGATGACGATGGCCACCAGCAGCAGCACCGGCACCTCGTTGAAGAAGCGGAACCAGCGGTGGCTGTGCTGGTCCCGGTTGTCGATCAGCTTGCGCAGCAGGCGCGCGCAGGCGTGGTGGTAGCCGATGACCAGCAGCACGCCGGCCAGCTTGGCATGCATCCAGCCGTTGCCCGGCCCCTTGCCGATGCCGTAGCCCAGGTACAGCCACAGGCCCAGGCCCAGTGCGGGCACGGCCAGCAGCGTGGTGAAGCGCAGCAGCTTGCGTGCCATCAGCAGCAGGCGCTCGCGCTCGGCCACCGAGCCGGGCGTGACCATGGCCACGTTGACGAAGATGCGAGGCAGATAGAACAGGCCCGCGAACCAGCTTGCCACGAAAACGATATGAAAGGCTTTGACCCACAGCATGCGGGCAGTGTACGTGCGTACAGGGGTGCGCCAGGCTGCGCAGGCGCAAAAGCCGAGTCCCGCGTGCCGGCGTCGTCGCAAGGGTTGCGGGGCCTGCGGCGGGAATGGGGCACAATTTTCGGCATGCATCTGTCCAGCCCCACCCCCTTCCCGCACAACCGCCCCCGCCGCCTGCGCCGCGACGCCTTCACGCGCAATCTGGTGCGCGAGAACGTGCTCACGGCCCATGACTTCATCTACCCCGTGTTCGTGCACGAAGGCACGAACCAGCGCGAGGCCGTGCCCTCCATGCCCGGCGTGGACCGCCTGAGCCTGGACCTGCTGCTGCCCGTGGCCGAGCAGTGCGTGCAGCTGGAGATCCCGTTCCTGGCGCTGTTCCCCGCCATCGAGACCTCGCTGAAGACGCCCGACGGCAAGGAAGCGCTCAACCCCGACGGCCTGATCCCGCGCGTGGTGCGTGCGCTCAAGAAGGAATTCCCGCAACTGGGCGTGATGACCGACGTGGCCCTGGACCCCTACACCAGCCACGGCCAGGACGGCATCCTGGATGAGTCCGGCTACATCATCAACGACGAGACCGTGCAGGTCCTGGTGGGCCAGGCCCTGAACCATGCCGAGGCCGGCGTGGACATGGTGGCGCCCAGCGACATGATGGACGGCCGCATCGGTGCCATCCGCGAGGCGCTGGAGGCCCACGGCCACATCCACACCCGCATCATGGCCTACAGCGCCAAGTACGCCAGCGCCTTCTACGGTCCGTTCCGCGACGCCGTGGGCACGCGCGGCGCGCTGGGCAAGGCCGACAAGAACGTCTACCAGATGGACCCCGCCAACACCGACGAAGCCCTGCGCGAAGTCGCCCAGGACCTGGCCGAAGGCGCCGACATGGTCATGGTCAAGCCCGGCATGCCGTACCTGGACGTGGTGCGCCGCGTCAAGGACGAGTTCGGCGTGCCCACCTTCGCCTACCAGGTCAGCGGCGAGTACGCCATGCTCAAGGCCGCCGCCGCCAACGGCTGGCTGGACCATGACCAGGTGATGATGGAATCGCTGCTGGCCTTCAAGCGCGCGGGTGCCGACGGCATCCTGACCTACTTCGCCATCGACGCCGCGCGCAAGCTGCGCGGCTGAGCGCATGCAGCCGGTGACGCCGCCCGCGGGAGCCGCTCCCGCCGCCAGGAACATGCGCATCTTCCACCTGCAGCCGGGCGGCGCCACCGAGCTGGCCGCCCTGCCCGACCAGGCGCCCGCGCAGGGATTCGTCTGGATCTCCTGCACCCGCGCCACCTTGCAGGAGCGGCTGGCCGAGGTGCAGCGCACGCTGCAGCTGCTGTCGGGCCAGCAGCTGGTGGACCTGCATGTCTCGGACCTGCTCAACGCCCAGCTGCCCTCGCGCTACGACTACACCTCGCAGTACGACCTGCTGGTCTTTCGCCGCCTGGCCAGCGGGCAGGCACGTGCCGCCCCACAGGCCGGCACGGCCTCTTCGCCTGCGGCGCAGGCGCTGCCCCCCTCACCTCCCGTGCGCCGCACAGGTCCGCCCGTGCTGCGCAACATCGACACCAGCCCCGTGGGCTTTGCCATGTTCGACCAGGTGCTGCTGTCCGTGCACCCCGACGACTGCACCGTGCGCGACGCCTATGCCGCGCGGCTGCTGGCCGCCGTGCCCAATGACCCCCGCGAGGGACGGCTGAACCCCACCTCCGGCACGCGGCTGCCTGCCAGCCCGCCCGACCTCATGCTGCGCGTGGTCAACCTCATCGTGGACGGCTTCCTGGACCTGCGCCGCGAACTGTCGCGCCAGCTGGACCACTGGCAGACCGAGCTGCTGCGCCCGCGCACGCGCTTTGCCAACTGGAGCGCCCTGCTGGACGCACGCCTGGCCCTGCACGAGCTGGACGAGGTCTGCGAAGACCAGCGCGCCGCCGTGCAGGACTGGACGGACGCGCTGGAGACCTGGGCGCCGCCTGAAGATGCGGCGGCGCTGCGCGAGCTGGACCTGCTCAAGGTGCGCAGCCGCGACGTGCTGGAACACATAGAGCGCGTGGTCCACCACGTGCGGCGGCTGGAGCAAAGCACCGAGACCGTGGTGCAGATGCACTTTTCGGTGCAGAGCAACCGCACCAACGACATCATGCGCACGCTCACCGCGCTGACAGCCGTCTTCCTGCCGCTGAACCTGATTGCCGGCATCTTCGGCATGAATTTCGAATTCATCCCCCTGGTGCACAAGCAGGACGGCTTCTGGTGGGCCATGGGCTCGATGACGACGATTGCCGTGGGCCTGACTGTGTTCTTCTGGCGCAAGCGCTACATGGCGCGCACGGCGCAGGACTAGGGCCCCGCCCGCTCCAGCGGCATCCACAGCGTGAAGCGATTGCCGCCGGCCAGCGGCGCCCAGTCCAGCCGCGCCTGCAGCGCCAGCGCGCGCGTGCGCATGTTCACCAGTCCCTTGCGGCCCTCGGTGGGTGCCTGGGCGCGGTCGAAGGGGTGGCCGTCGTCCTCCACCAGCACCTGCACGCCGGCCCGGCCGTCCAGGGGGGCCTGGGCCGTGCGCACCGTGATCTCGCGCGCGCCGCTGTGCTTGATGATGTTGGTCAGCACCTCCTGCAGGATGCGCAGCACATGCAGGGCGGCCTGCGCGTCCAGCCAGGGCAGCGCGGGCAGGTCGCTCACCTCCCAGTGCAGCCGCAGCCCCGCCCCCTCCAGGCGCGGCCCCAGCCGGTAGCGCAGCCCGGCCAGCAGCGCCAGCAGGTCGCAGTCCAGCGGCTCCAGCGAGTCGATGGACAGCTTCAGGTCATCGATGCACTCCTGCAGCAGCTGCACCAGGTCCACCGTGCCGGCCTGGTTGAACTCCACCACGCGCAGCGCGCTCATCAGCGAGGAGCCCACGCCGTCGTGCATCTCGCGCATCAGGCGCTGGCGTTCCTGCATCAGCGTCTGCTCGCGCTCCACGGCCAGCAGGCGTTCATGGGCCTGGGCCAGCTCGGCCTCCTGGGCCTTGAGCCGTTCTGCCAGATGCAGGTTGGCGTTCTCTGCCACGGCCAGCGCGCCGTTGTAGCGCCGGTAGGCCACCAGCAGGAACAGCGTGAACAGCCCCAGGTACACATAGGGCGTGAGGTAGATGCTCTCTATGCTGATCAGGTAGCTCTGCAGCGCCAGGTCATGGAAGCCGATGGGAAACGACAGCAGCATCCACACCGCCAGCATGGTGCTGCCGCCATCGCGCATGCGCCAGGCGCCCGCCACGGCCATGCACAGCACCAGGATCTCCGGCGGCACCATCAGCAGCCGCAGCAGCGGCAGGATGGTCTCGTGCGCCGGCCCCCACAGCGGCACCGCCACCAGCAGCACCGTGCCCACATAGCCCTGCAGCACCCAGGCCAGCCAGGGCCGGCGCCTGCGCTGCATCAGGCACAGGAAATGGAAGGCCGCCACCGTGGCGCCCATGAGGCCGGCCAGCGTCAGCCAGGAGAACCAGCCGTCCGACAGGGCCAGCCCCTCGCCGTCCACCATGAACTGCAGCGAGCCCAGCAACTGGCACAGCGACATCAGGAAGAACAGCAGGAACACCACATCCCCGCGCCGCCGCTGCAGCGTCCACAGCGCCAGCGCGAACAGGCCCAGCACCAGGTAGGAGCCCGCCGTGTAGACCACCAGATCGGCCTGGAGCAGGCTGCGCAGCCGCCAGGACAGGCGCAGCGACTCGGCCGGCCCCGCCCACAGGCTGGACAGCGCCCCGCCCACGCCCTGCTGGCTGGCCATGCGCACATGCACCTGCAGCGGCCTGCCCGGCTGCGCCAGCCCGCCCAGGTCCAGCCACACCGGCCGGTTGAAACTGTTCCACACCCGGCTGCCGCGCGTCTGCCAGGCCAGCGCCCCGTCCACATACACCGCCACCGTGCCCACCGTCTGCCAACGCGGGATATACAGGCGCGCGCCCTGGGGCGTAGGCACCAGGGCTTCAGGCGGCACCACGGCGCGGAACCAGCGCACCTCGGGCGGCGCCGCTGCCAGGTCGCCGCTGCCCGACACGGCCCTGTCGCCTCCATAGGGCAGGTCCACATCGCTCCACGGCGTCGATGCATCCAGCACCGCGTCGTCGGCCGACGCAAGCGCCACAGGCGGCGCCCAGTGCGGGCTGTCTGACCGCCACAGCTGCGCCTGGCGCAGCTGCACCGCTTCGCCTGCGGCGGGGCCACGCAGCCCGAACGCCCCCGCCAGCAGCATCGCCAGCGCCACCAGCCCCGCCGAAACCAGCAAGACCCTCCCCTGCTGCGTCATCGGCCCACCCTGGCGGCGCTCATTGCCGCCCCTCGGCCAGCCAGCCGCGCTGCAAGGCCACATGCATCATCTGCGTGCGGCTGGACACCTGCAGCTTGCCGTAGATGCGCCGCACGAAGGTGCGCACCGTATGGCGCGACACGCCCAGCTGGCGCGCCACCTCGTCCAGCGTATGGCCGCGCGCCACCAGGCGCAGCACCTCCAGCTCGCGCGCAGACAGCGCCTGCGCGGCGGCCTGCGGCTCGGCAGGCCGTTCCAGCCCGGCCACCGCCCCGGCCCGCTGCTGGCGCAGCAGCAGCTTGCGCGCCACCATGGGATTGATGGGGCTGCCGCCCGCGTGCAGGCTGCGCACTTCCTCCAGCACCGCGTCGGCGGCCAGGTCCTTGAGCAGATAGCCCATGGCGCCGGCCTCGATGGCGGCCAGCACATGCTGCTCGTCGCCAAAGATGGTGCTGACCATCACCGCCGCCCCGGGGTGGCGGGTGCGCACGGCAGCAATCACCTCCAGGCCGCTGCCGTCGGGCAGGCCCAGGTCCACCAGCATCACGTCCATGGCACCGGCCCCATCGGCGCGGCCGAGCTGGTGCAGGGCCTCCATGCGGCTGGCTGCCGCCCAGCACAGGACCATGTCCTTCGCGGCATTGATCACGCCCACCAGGGCGTGGCGGCAGGCGGCATCGTCCTCCACCACGGCCACGCGGATGGGTGTGGCGCCACCCGTCGCGGCGGCAGAGTAAGGGTCTGTGTGCGTGTCCATGGACGTGGAGTGCGTGGCGAGGGCCGCATGTTCACATGGAACAAGACCGCTGTCATGTCGCCCGGATAGGCGACATGGGCGGCATGGCGCCCCGCCCCCTCTCATCGGCCATGTAGCCCGAACGGGGGACATACAGAAAGCCGGACACCCCATAGATTTGCCCTCTTCAGCACATCACCGAGATGCTGTGCCTACCGAGGGGGTTAACCATGTTCGCCATCCATCTGTCTGCTGCAGCCGACGTACCACCCATACCCGCGCCGAGCCCCCGGGTCCGGACATTGCCGGGCCTGGCGGGCGGGTTGGCACTGGCCCTTGCCGGCGCCGCGGCCCAGGCCGCCACACTCACCGTCACCACCGCCGGCGAGATTGCAGACACCGAGCCGCTGTCTCGTGCGCAATGCTCGCCTGCCGCAGGCGACCGCAACTGCGACACCCTGCGCGATGCCATCAACCATGCCGCCGATGGCGACACCATCGTCTTCGGCGCGGCGCTGGACGGGCAGACCATCTCGCTGACCCGCTATACCAACTGCCTGGACACCGGGCAGGCCGCCGGCGCCACCTGCCTACCGCTGGCCAGCTGGCCCGGCTACGTCTCGCAGTTCGGCCCCAGCGCCTTCTTCATCAGCGGCAAGCGCATCACCATCGATGCCACCGCCAATGGCCTGACGCCCCAGGGCGTGAGCGTGCAGCGCCTCGGTACCGCACCCGGCTTCCGGCTGTTCGACATCGATGCGCAGGGTGGCCTGGTCCTGCGCGGCCTGACCCTGGCCGGGGGGCAGGCCACAGGCGGCTCCAGCCGCTTTGGCGGCGGCGCGCTGGGTGCGGGCGGTGCCATCTTCAATCGGGGCCAGCTCACCATCGAACGCAGCACGCTCACGCGCAATCACGCACAAGGGGGGCAAGGAGGCCGGCTTTCCTTGAACTCCTTTGCAGGTGCCGGCGTGGGCGAGGATGCGACTTTTTCCCCGGGGGGAGGGCCGAACGCTGGCGGCCCGGACGATGGCGGCCTGGGCGGTGGCAGTGGCAGCGCCAACGGCAAGAACGGCGGCTTCGGTGGTGGTGGCGGCGGCTCCGGCGGTGGCGGATTTGGCGGTGGTGGTGGCCGTCGTGGCAGCGGTGGCGGCTTCGGCGCCGGCAACGGTGGGGGCGGCGCCTTCGACGCTGGCGGTGGCGCAGGCGGCATGGGAGGGGCTGTTTTCAACAACGCAGGCACCTTGACGCTGAACCAGGTCACCCTGGCTGGCAACGGTGCACACGGCGGGCTGGGCAACAGCAGCGGCGGCGGCGCCGGTCTGGGTGGCGCCGTTTTCAACTACAACGGCGTGCTCACCATCCGTTTCTCCACCCTGGCCGGCAATACCGTGCAGGCCAATGGCGACGACAACCCTGCCGCGCAAGGCGGCGCCATCTACAGCCTGGGCGATTCCCAGGCCGCCTGCAGTGCGGGTGGCAACACCAGTTGCACCCGCAGCGGTGCCTCGCTGGAGATGCAGGCCAGCATTGCCCAGGGCAGCGTGTTCGAACCGGCCACCAAACAGCCCGCTGGCAGGGACGTGGTGCTGGACCTGCGCAATGGCGGCACCAGCGATGCCAGCGGCAGCGACAACCTGCTGGGCCTGGCGCAGGCCCTGAACAATGCCGACATCAGCGCCCTGGCCTTCACCACAGGCAACCCGCAGCTCGGCCCCCTGGCCAACCACGGCGGCCCCACCCAGACCATGTTGAACAGCACCGGCAGCCCGGCACTGGACGGGGTGGCCTGCACGGCCGCACCCGGCACGGACCAGCGCGGCGTGGTCAGGCCCCAGGGTGCGCGGTGCGACATCGGTGCCGTGGAGGCGAACGTCTTCCAGGCGGCATTGACCGTGCTGACCAGCGGCGCGGGCGGCGTATCGGCGCAGCCCTCTCCGCCTGCAGCCACGGGCGCCATACAGGACTGCGGCCGCCCAGGCGGCCTGTGCCAGGCCGGCTATGGCTACTTCGAAGGCGCGCCCACTCTGGTGACCCTGGCCGCCACGCCCGACCCTGGCCATGCCTTTGCCACCTGGGGTGATGCCTGCAGCGGCAGCACGTCCACCTGCAGCGTCACCATCGATGCAGCCAGGAGCGTGCAGGCCAGCTTCACGGCCTTCAGCGTCACGGCAAGCCTGCCCTCCGGCACCTACGGCACGGCCTACAGCCAGCCGCTGGCGCCCGTGCCCGGCGGCGGCGTGGGGCCGTTCAGCTACAGCGTGAGCGGTTTGCCCGCAGGCTTCAGCCAGGCCGCCGGCACCCTCTCGGCTCCAGCCACGCAGGCGGCAGGCAGCTACAGCTTCACGCTGACCGCTACCGATGCCAACGGCGCCACCACCGAACCCGCAGCCGTGACCGTGGTGATCGGCCCGGCAGCCACCAGCGCCCACCTGTCGGCCTCCCCCGCTGCGCCAGGCCCTGGCCAGAGCGTGACTTTCAGCGCCCAGGTCACGCTGCCTGCCGGCGCCAGCGGCACCGTGGATTTCTTGAACGGAACGCAGGTGCTGTGCGCCAGCGTTGCGGTGACCGGCGGGCAGGCCAGCTGCAGCGTGCCCCGGCTGCCACCGGGCACGGCCACGGTGCAGGCGCGCTATGTGCCCGGTGATGGAAACACCACCGGCTCGGACAGCAATACCGTGACCGTCACGGCGGCCCCCGCGCCATCTGCGGTGCCCGTTCCCGGGCTGGGCGCCGGGGGGCTGGCGCTGCTGGGCCTGCTGACCGCAGCGGGCGCGGCGTTGTCGCGCAGGATGGGCACTTCACGGAAAATCGGCGCTGGCACATCGCCACGCACCCCCAGGAGTTCCCCATGACCGCATCCGCAAGCCGGAGCCCGCTTTCACGCCGCAGCCTGCTGGCCGCCAGCGCAGCCACCGGCCTGGCCCTGTGCGAAAGCGCCCTGGCCGCCCCCGCCGCCCCCGGGAAAAGCACCGAAGCCGCCGTGCTCACGATCAGCGGCCCCGGCGTGCGCGGCAACCGGGGGCCGCTGGACCCGGTGGCCGACCTGCTGCTGAAAAACCATGGCCTGGCCTTCGACTCGGCCTGGACCACAGGGGCTGGTGCGCTGGAGCGCCTGCCCACGGTGGAGATCACGCCCCATATCGAATACGACGGCCAGCCCCACCGGCTGCGCGGCCCCCTGCTGGCCACCGTGCTGCAGGCGGCCGGAGTGGACAGCGCCGCCGCAGCGGCCAAGGGCCAGTGGATCACCCTGCAGGCCATCGACGGCTACCGCGCCCAGCTGCCGCTGGCCCAGGCCCTGCAATGGCGCATGCTGCTGGCCACGCACATGGACGGCCGGCGCCTGGGCCTGGGCGGCCTGGGCCCGCAATGGGCCATGTATGACGCCGACCGCATTGCCGATCTGGCAGGCAAGCCCCTGAAGGAACGCTTTGCGCAGGCGCCCTGGGGGCTGTACCACATGGGGCTGCACGCGCAGCAGCCCCAGGGCTGACCCCAAGGCTGCGCATGGTTCCGTTTCGGCGGGGCTGTGCAGGACCTCCGCAAGGGGGTGCCGGCTCCTTTGCCCGGCCCGCCAACCTGCACAGCCCTGCCACCCGTTGGCGGCGGCAAGCTCAGCATAGCGTTGACCACATTGCAACCCGGCCTGCGGCGCGCATTTGAAGTACCATTTCGCGATCCCCTCGGGGGATACGGGCTTGGCGGCCCGGAACAACGTAGGCGCAGCAGCCGCACGCCTTTTGATGAGGCAGCGGCTTTTCATCTTCCCGGTGCTGCGCCGGGCACGGTTCCGTTTTTGGCGGGGCTGTGCGGGACCTCCGCAAGGGGGTGCCAGTTCATGCCAAAGGAGCCGCCATGTCTGACCTCGATGCACTCAGCGGAGCACACGCCTCCCCGCCTTTCTTCTCTTCCTCGCAAGTGCCGAGGGAAGAGACCAGCCTGTACTACCCCATTTCCGAATACGAGGTCTATCGCCTCAAGGACTGCATGCACCAGATGGGCCTGGTGATCGACCTGTGCTGCATGGCCGGCCCAGACCAACAACTGAGCGACCTGGGCGGGCTGATGAGCTTCCTGACCGCGCAGCAGCGCGCGCTGCGGGTCACGCTGCAGACCGTGCAGGCGCGCAAGGCGACGCCGGGGCCGACATGTGATCCGGACCCCGGGGACTGATCAGGCCAGTTGCGGACACTCGCGCAGCACCGGTCAGCCCGGCCTGGCGCCGTCCGCATCCCGGCGAATGGATGGCCATTGCCTGAGCAATTCAGGCAAGGCCGTCTGCACGGTGTCCCACACCAGATCGAGGTTGATGTCGAAATAGCCATGGGCGATGCGGTTGCGCATGCCGCGCATGTTGCGCCATGGCACTTGCCCGTGTGTCTGGGCAAACTCGGCATAGCCATCCATGACCTTCGTGACAGCCTCGCCGATGATGACGAGGCTCATGATGACGGCCTGCTGGGTGCGCTTGTCCTCCAGGAAATCCTCCTTGGCCAAGCCCTCCACGAAGCCACAGGCATCCGTTGCGGCCTGCTGTATGTGATCGAGGTAATCGGGAAGGCGATGCCCGTTCATATCGGCTGCGCCTCCGCAAGCACCTGGGCACGGAACTTCAGCGGCAGGTCTCCGGGCGTCAGCAGATCAACGCGAAGGCCAAGCAGCGATTCCAGCTCGTCCTGCAGGCCGCCCAGGTCGAACAGCGTCGCGCCCGGCAATGCATCGACCAGCAGGTCGAGGTCGCTGCCGTCCCGGTCGGTGCCATGCAGCACGGAGCCGAAGACGCGCGGGTTCGCAGTGCGGAAACGGCTGGCCATTTCACGCACTGCGCTGCGATTCATGTCGAGCACCACGGACGGTCGCATGGACATCCTTTCCTGTTGAGACTTCTGGAAAGCCTATTGCATCAGGCACCGGGTTTCAAGCAGCACTCCCGGAAATCCCGATGCCTGGATTTTCCATGCCGGGCCACGCCCGGCACGGCAGATCAGGCCAGGTGCTGGTCGAAGAAGGCCAGCGTGCGGTCGCGCGCCTGCAGGGCGCTGGCCTCGTCGTAGGCGCTGCGCTGGTCGCAGTTGAAGCCGTGGTCGGCGTCGTACAGGTGCACCTGCACATGCTTTTGCGCCTGGGCGAAGGCCTGCACGGCGTCCACGGGAATGTGCGTATCGCGCCGGCCGAAGTGGGCGATGACGGGACACAGCGGCTCGCGGCCCATCTCCAGCGGCGTGGTCATGCCGCCGCCGTAGTAGCAGGCCGCAGCCGACAGGCTGGGCAGGTTGCAGGCAGCGCGCCAGGCCCACAGGCCGCCCCAGCAAAAGCCCACGATGCCCACCTTGCCGCCGGGCACCAGCGTAGCGGCATGGTCGATGGCGGCCTCGATCTCGGGCAGCACGCCGGGCTGGGGCAGCGCCTCGGCGGCGGATTTCAGCGCCATGCCCTTGGCACGGTCGGCGTCGCCATAGCCCAGGTCCACACCCGGCTCCACACGCGTGAATAGTGACGGCGCCACGGCCACATAGCCGCGGGCTGCCAGGCGGTCGGCCACGGCGCGGATATGGGCGTTGACGCCGAAGATCTCCTGCAGCACCACGACGGCGCCGCGCGCGGGCACATCGGGCCGCGCCACCCAGGCCGGCGAAGCCGTGCCATCCAACGAAGTCAACTGCACAAAACTGCCCATGTCCGCGTTCCTTTCTGTCTGAGAACCTGTTGTGATTTCCCGGTGGGCGGACGCGCCCCGCAATGCTGTAATGGCGGCGGGCCGGCCCGTGCGGCAATTCTTTCACAGGAGACATTCGATGGAACGAAAAGTCGTGCGTACCGGCAAGCGCCGGGCACAGGTGGGCGGCGGCAACCTACAGGGAATGCGATGGACCTCAAACCGCTGATCACGCTGGTGGCCATCATCAACCCGCTGGCCATCGTCCCCTTCTTCATCCACTACACCGAGGGATTCAGCGCCCAGCAGCGCCAGCAGACCATTCGCACGGCGGCGCTGGCCTCGTTCTGCGTGATCGCGGCCTGCGCCATCATCGGGCTGCAGGTGCTGGACTTCTTCAACATCTCGCTGCAGAGCTTTCAGGTGGGCGGTGGCCTGCTGCTGCTGATCAGCGCCATGAACATGCTCAACGCCCGCCCGGCCGAGGAACGGCCCAACGCGCCCACGCTGGTCGCTGGCGCGGAAAAGGCTGCCATGGGCAACAGCATTGCCGTGGTGCCGCTGACGATTCCGCTGCTGACGGGGCCGGCCTCCATGTCCACCGTGGTGATCTACGCCGACCAGGCACGCACCATCTGGCAGCACCTGGCCCTGGTGGGCTATGGCGTGGTGGTGGCGCTGGTGGTGATGGTCTGCTTTTCGCTGGCCGACCCGATCGCCCGCGTGCTGGGCAAGACCGGCATCAACGTGATGACGCGGCTCATGGGCCTGATCCTCGCGGCCCTGGCCGTGGAGGTGATGGCAGGCGGGCTGGTGAAGATCTTCCCCATCCTGGCCTCGCCCGCGATCGTGCCCTGAGCGGGCTGGCTGACTGGTGGCCTTACTGCCGGTTCAGATCGGTTCAGGCCGGATCAGGCCGGCACGGTCCGCGCGCGGTCGGCGCTGCCGTCGCAGGCACCGCCGCAGCCCGTGATGGGCTGCTCGGGCAAGGCCTCAGGGTGCGCCAGGGAGCCCGTGGCGGGATCGAAGCCCGCACTGCGCAGATGCAGGGCCAGCGCCGCATCCATGGTCTGCGCATGGTGCACGAACCAGGCCGCCAGCTCGCCCGCCATGCTGCGGATCACGGCCAGATCACCGGCCGCCGCCTTGGCCGCCCCCTCGCGCATCACCTGCAGCACCACCTTGTGCTGCAGGCTGTGGCAGTTGGTGCTGGTGAAGCGCGTGGACTGCATCCAGCGGTCTTCCTGGTCGAAATGCACCTGCGTATGCGCGATCAGCTCATCCCAGCGCGCGCACAGCTGCGCATCATCGGCCGCCTCCACCTCAGCCAGCAGCAGGACGAACTCCTGATGCACCTCGTCCATGGCCGGCAACTCCAATGCCAGCGCTCCGCTCCATTCCAGCACGGCCATATGCTTCTCCTGCCTTCATCGTGAAAGCCTGCAGCTTAGGAACAGCACCGCCTAACCCGTTTGACCCACATCAGCCAACCCGAAAACAGCAAAGCCCCGCGAACGGGGCTTGGTCAAGGCGGATAAAACTGGCGCGCCCCAACATCAGGGACGCCAAGCAAGAGCCGCCTCGCGGCGAGGGCGTCGTCCCCCTCCCTCGCGTAGCGAGTAGAGAGGCGCCGTGCAACGGGGGAAGCGGCGTCAGCCGCTCAGGGGGAGCTTACTGTCCAAACTTCCGCTTGGCATCAGCCACGCAGGTGTCCTTGGCAGCGCCGCTCATGGTGTCGCAACGGGCCTTGGCAGCCTTGTAGTCGGCTTCGCGGGTTTCCTCGGCAGCGTCCTTGCGGGTTTCGGCCACGTTGGCAGCCTTGGCTGCGGAGTTGGAAGCGGGCTCGGCCTGGGCCTTGTTCACCTTGGCGGCTTCCACGGCGTGCACGTGGGCGGCCTTGGCATCCTTCACGCAGACATCCTTGGCGTCGCCCTTGAGGTCGTCACACTTTTCCTTGGCGATGTCGTAGTCCGCATCAGCCTTGGCCTTGAGTGCCTTTTCGCTGTTCTTGGGCGAAGGATTGCGGCGCGATTCCAGTTCGGCCTTGGCCACGTTTTCCTGGCCCTTGGCCTGCTTCTCGCAGACGTCCTTGGCGTTGTCCTTGAGCGGCTTGCACTGTTCCTTGGCAGCCTTGTAATCGGCCTCGATCTGGTTCTTGGCGGCCGTGTGCTCCGCATTGGTCATGGCCATGGCGCCGGAGGCCATCAGGCCCAGGGCGACAGCGGAAAGCATGTGGCGAAAGCGTTGCGGTGTTTGCATGATGGAACTCCTTGTATTTGTACTGAACCGGCCCTTGGTGCCTGCGGCGGCGGGCCATTGGTGCGTGCCCTCAGGCACGCTGGCTGTCGAGGAGCGGATGGCGGCGCCGGCCAGGGCGTCCAGCCCATCCGCAGTCCACCCTCGTCAGTCTTCGAAGCGGAAGTCGGGGTTGCGCTTTTGCCAGTCGGTCAGCTGCTTTTCGGCAGCGTCGCGGGCCAGGCCCTGGCGCTCCTGCAGCTTGCCCAGGAATTGCTCGCGCTTGCCGGCGATCACATCCAGATCGTCATCGGTGAGCTTGCCCCATTGCTCACGGATCTTGCCGGTGAATTGCTTCCAGTTGCCCTTGATGCGGTCTTCATTCATGGCTTGGTCCTTTCAGTGATGTTGAAGTAGCGCTGTGCAATCAGGCCTTGTTTTTTCAAAGCCGCGATCTGCATCAGCGACGGTTCCACTGTAAAAAACCTGGGGGCTGCGCGTCGTAGTCTGGACCTAGTGTTGACGGTCGTCCCAGGGGCAGCCGAGACGGTGGGATCGGGACTACAGCCCCTGACGGACGCGCGGGAAGCGCTGGGTCAGGCAAAGACAAAAACAGCCGGAAGGTGCAGTGCACCAACCGGCTGTTTTTGAACGGAAAAAAGAGAAGAGGCGTGGGTGGCCCGAAGCCGCTCAGTGCCCCTGCTGCCCCAGCCACGCATCGATCTGCGCAATGGCCGTATCAGTGGCCTTGGCCAGGGCCTGGGCGCCGCCTGCGGCATCGCCCGAAGCGGCAGGACTGCGCACCTCGAACAGCTTCTGACCCAGCAGGCGGTCCACGGCACCGCTTTGCTCGACCAGGGTGGCGCGCAGGCGCACCACGCCGGCACTGGAGCCGGGCGCGTCGAAGACCTGGCTGAACTCTTCGATGTCCACGCGCAGCAGCGTGGGCACGGCGCCCTGCAGGCGCGGCTGGGCCACGCTTTCGCTGCTGGCAAGCACGGGGCGCTGCACGCCCAGCTGGCTGCGCAGGCGCTGCTGCAGCAGCAGTGCAGGAGGCTGGCTCCAGCGTGCCAGCTGGTAGGGGCGCAGTTCCTGACCATTGGCATAGGCCAGGCGGTAGAACATGGCCGTGCTGCCGTCGGACAGGGCGGGCGCCTCCACATCGGCCAGCGCCAGCGGCGTGCGTGCCTGCGGGGCGGCGGATGTGGCGGACTGCGCAGGCGCGGACAGCGGCGCCAGGCCGAAGTCATAGCGCGCGGGCTGGGCGGGGGGCTGCGGCAGGGCCGAGCAGCCGGCCAGCAGGATCAGGGCGGCGGCCAGTCCAGCGCTGGCCACGGCGGTCTTGCGAGATAGGGGCATGCGGGTTCCTCGGTCAGGGCTGGGTGGCTGCAGACGGGGCGACGAAGCCGGGCTCGCCCGGCCCCGGGCGGGCCTGGCCCGGCCCGTAGATCACGGCCTGCGGGTTGTCGCTGAAGCGGCTGGCCGCCGTGCCCATCTGGCGCGCGGCGCGCGAGACATCATCGGCCGCGCGGTTGGCGTGCGGCACCGTGCTGCGGCCCAGCGAATCGGCCATGCGGGTCAGTGCGCGCGTGCTCTGGGCGATCTGCTCCAGCGGTCCGTCCTGCGCGTTCACGCGGCGCACGGTTTGCTGCAGTTCGGAGGCCACGGCAGAGGCGCCGTTGCTGGCCTTCTCCAGCGACTGCAGGGTGTTGTGGGCGTCGGCGGCGAGCTGCGGCACCTGAGTGGACAGCGTGCGATCCAGGTTCTGCGTGAGCTGCTGTACGCCTGCGGCAGCGGCCGCAATGTTCTCCAGCGCCTGGCTCACGCGCTTTTGGTTGTCGGTGTCCAGCATGTCGCTGAGGCGGCGCGAGATCTCATCGGCGCGCTCCAGTAGCACCTGCCCCTGGTCGGCCAGCATGCTCAGCGGCGACGAGCGCAGCGGCAGGCGCGGCAGCCCGCTGGGGCCCGGGGGCAGTTGGGGCTGAGGCTGGTCCGCATCATCGAGCTGCACATGGGCCAGGCCCGTGACGCCCTGGTAGCCCAGCACGGCGAACGTGGTGGGCGTGATGGGCGTGTTCACGCCGATGGCAATGCGGATCAGCACATTGCCATTGGTCTGCGGATCGAACCCGATCCGCGTGACCTTGCCCACCGCCACGCCCTTGTAGCGCACGGCAGCCTGGGCCTGCAGCCCGCTGATGCCGTCCTTGGTGGACAGCTCGTACTCGTTGTACTGCCGCGTATCACGCGTCAGCCAGATCGCCAGCCCCGCCAGCAGGGCCGCCACGACCAGCACGAAAATGCCGGCCGCCATGGCATGTGATTTGTTTTCCATATCAATGGTCCATAACGTTAGCCCAGCAAACAAGGCATGGGGCCGCGGCCCCCAGTCAATCCACAACTCAGGGCGAGGCCTTCAAAACCGGCGTGTCCGAAGGCAAGGGACACCGAGCAAGGGCCGCCCCGCAGTGAGGGTGTCATCCCCCCCCGCAAAGCGAGAGGGGGGAAGGCGCGAAGCGACTCAGGGGGGCTTCTCATACCGTGCTCATCGCGCGCCTGCCGCGCTCCCCCTGGAAGAAATGCTCGATGAACGGATGCTTGAACTCGGCCACCTCGCGCGGCGGGCCGCTGACCAGCACCTTCTTCTCGGCCAGCACGGCCACGCGCGAGGACAGGGCGAACAGCGTGTCCAGGTCGTGCGTGACCATGATGACAGTCAGGCCCAGCTCGGCACGCAGCTCGCGCAGCAGTTCGCAGAATTCGTCGGAGCTGGTGGGGTCCAGGCCGGCCGTGGGCTCGTCCAGCAGCAGCAGGGGCGGGTCCATGATCAGCGCCCGCGCCAGCGCCACGCGCTTGATCATGCCGCCCGAAAGATCGGCCGGCATGCGCGAGGCATGCTCGGGCTTGAGGCCCACCATCTGCAGCTTGACCAGGGCCGCGTCGCGCACCAGTTCGTCGGGCAGCGTGCCCTGCTCGCGCAGCGCGAAGGCCACGTTGTCCAGCACGCTGAAGGCCGAGTACAGCGCCCCGTGCTGGAACAGCATGCCCACGCGGCTGGCGGCGCCCTCGCGGCCCATTTCGCTGGCCGGGCGGCCCAGCACTTCGACACGCCCCTTGGTGGGCTCCAGCAGCCCCAGCATCTGGCGCAGCAGCACGGTCTTGCCCGTGCCCGAGCCGCCGACGATGGACAGCATCTCGCCGCGCTGCACATCCAGGTCCAGGTCCTGGTGCACGGCAAAGGCGTTCTCGCCTTCGCCGAACACGCTCCACAGCCCGGCGATGCGCACGATGGGCTCGTCGGCTGCGGGCGTGGAGGAGGTTTCGGTGTCCATGGCCATCAGATTCCGACATCTTTGAAAAGGATTGCGAAGATCGCATCCACCACGATCACCATGGTGATGGCCGTCACCACCGAGGCCGTCGTGCCCTTGCCCAGGCTCTGCGTATTGGGCTCCACGCGCAGGCCCCAGTGGCAGCCAATGAGGGCGATGAGGGCGCCGAAGACCACGGATTTGCCCATGGCGATCCAGAGGTTGCCGATCTTCACGGCGGCAGGCAGCGCCTCGGCAAAGTAGGCGCCCGTGACGCCCATGGTGAGGTCGGCCGCGAGCATGCCGCCGGCCAGCGCGGCCAGCGTGGTCCATAGCGAGACCAGGGGCATGGCGATGGCCAGCGCCAGCGCGCGCGGCAGCACCAGGCGAAAGCCGTGCGGTATGCCCATGACCTGCATGGCATCCAATTCCTCGGTGACGCGCATCACGCCGATCTGGGCGGTGATGGCCGAGCCCGTGCGGCCGGCCACCAAAATGGCCGCCAGCAGCGGACCCAGCTCGCGGATCAGCGAGATGCCCAGGATGTTGACGATGAAGGATTCAGCCCCGAACTGGCGCAGCTGCAGCGCCATCAGGTAGGCCAGCACCACGCCGATCAGAAAGCCCACCAGGGCCGTGATGGGCAGGGCCGTGGCGCCCATGGAGTAAAGATGGCCTGAGATGTCGCGCCAGGGGCCCCGGTGCGGGGCACGCGCAAAGCGCAACAGGTCGATCAGCAACTGGCCGATGAGCCGCGTCATCTGCGCGAAATGGCCGCAGGCGTTGATCACCAGGCAGCCCAGGCTGTCGATGCGCTCCAGCAGGTTCGGGCGCGGGGGCGGCGGCGCAGGCTCCTTGGAGAAACGGCCCACGCGTTCGAGCATGGCACGCTGCGCATCGCTGGCCGCAAGACGCGCGGGCAGGCGACGGCCCCAGTGGTTCCACAGCAGCTGCGCGCCCACGTGGTCCAGCCAGTCCAGCCCTTCCAGGTTCCATCCCAGGTCATCGCCCTTGGCATCGGCCAACTGCGCACGCAGCCTGCGCCATTGCGCCCGCCGGCCCAGCTCGGCCGCGCCCCAGGAGCCGGTCAGCAACGCCCACTGGCCGTCGTTGTCGCGGCGCAGGCTGCATTGGGGGGGATTGTTGAGGGCAGACAAGTGCGGAAAGTCCTTGGGGGTTGCGAAGGCGGGGCGCGCAGGCAGGGCCGGGCGGCATTGCAGCCAAGACCGCAGGATAACCGAGCGGCACGGGCCGCAGATTGCCTGGCGGCGCCGTGCGCACGACAGCTTTGCCCTACGCGTGCAATTTTTATCAAAAAAACAGCGCGACAGCCATGGCTGCTGCATGCGATGCTGCAAAAAAAGGAGTCCAGCGCGCTTTCCCTCTCGACAGTGCGCATGCCGTCCGCACAATGGGCCGAAGCACCAACCCCGGCTCCCAAGGACGTTCCGGCCCGCAGCGGACGCCCGCCCATCTCCATGAGCAACACCACCTTCGACTACATCGTCATCGGCGCCGGTACGGCGGGCGCCCTCCTGGCCAACAGGCTTTCGCGCGATGGCCGCAGCCGCGTGCTGCTGATCGAGGCGGGCGCCAAGGACGACTACCACTGGATCCACATCCCCGTGGGCTACCTGTACTGCATCGGCAATCCGCGCACCGACTGGCTCTACCAGACCGAGCCCGACGCAGGGCTCAACGGCCGCAGCCTGCGCTATCCGCGCGGCAAGACGCTGGGCGGCTGCTCCAGCATCAACGGCATGATCTACATGCGTGGCCAGGCCCGCGACTACGACGGCTGGGCCGAGCTGACCGGGGACGACGCCTGGCGCTGGGACCAAGTGCTGCCGGCCTTCCGCCAGCATGAAAGCCATTGGCGGCTTGATGCCGGCGGCAACGCCGATGCAGGCTTTCGTGCCCTGCACGGCGGCACGGGCACAGGCGGCAGCGCCGAATGGCGCGTGGAGCGGCAGCGCCTGCGCTGGGACATCCTGGACGCCTTTGCCGAAGCCGCCCAGCAGGCCGGCATTCCGGCCACCGAGGACTTCAACGGCGGCAGCAACGAAGGGGTGGGCTACTTCGAGGTCAACCAAAAGGGCGGCCTGCGCTGGAACACCGCCAAGGCCTTCCTGCGGCCCACCTGCTATGGCCGCCCCAATTTCGAGCTGTGGACCCATGCCCAGGTCAGCCAGCTGCTGTTTGAACAGCTGCCCGCCGGCGGCCTGCGCTGCAGCGGCGCCCAGGTCTGGACCGGCTCGGAAATGGTCAACGTGCAGGCAAGCCAGGAGGTGCTGCTGTGCGCGGGCGCCGTCAACTCCCCGCAGATCCTGCAGCTGTCGGGCATCGGTCCGGGCGCGCTGCTGCAGAACCACGGCATTGCCGTGCGCCACGACCTGCCCGGCGTGGGCGAGAACCTGCAGGACCATCTGCAGATACGCTCGGTCTACAAGATCAAGGGCGCGCGCACGCTGAACACCATGGCCAATTCGCTGTGGGGCAAGGCCGGCATCGGCCTGGAATACCTGCTGCGCCGCAGCGGGCCGATGAGCATGGCGCCCTCCCAGCTGGGGGCCTTCACGCGCAGCAGCCCGCAGCAGGCGCACCCCAATATCCAGTACCACGTGCAGCCGCTGTCGCTGGACGCCTTCGGTGAGCCGCTGCACGGTTTTCCGGCCTTCACGGCCAGCGTCTGCAACCTCAATCCCACGAGCCGGGGCACGGTGCGCATCCACAGCGGGGACTTCCGCCAGGCGCCGGCCATTGCGCCGCACTACCTGTCCACACCCGAGGACCGGCAGGTGGCCGCCGACAGCCTGCGCGTGACACGCCGCATCGTCGGCCAGAGCGCACTGGCGCGCTTCGCCCCCGAGGAATGGAAGCCCGGCGTGCAGTACCAGAGCGACGAGGATCTGGCGCGCCTGGCCGGCGACATCGCCACCACCATCTTCCACCCCGTGGGAACCACGAAGATGGGCCGCGCCGACGACCCCATGGCCGTGCTGGACAGCCGCCTGCGCGTGCGCGGCGTACAGGGCCTGCGCGTGATTGATGCAGGCGCCATGCCGCGCATCACCAGCGGCAACACCAACAGCCCGACGCTGATGATGGCGGAGAAGGCCGCCGGCTGGATTCTTGCGGACCGGCAGGGACAGGCAGGGGCAGGGGCAGGGACAGCGACAGCGGCACCAGCCGACGCAGCGGTGGCGATGGCCGCCTGAGGGGCGGCAAGCCCGGGCGGACCAGGGTTGTTGTGGGCAGAAACGGATCGATGGGGAACGAATGGTCGCCCTGGCGTCAAAGCCGCGGCGCCCGGTGTTCAGGGCCCTTTGCTGGTGCAATCCCGCACTTTTGCGGTAACTGCGGGAAATCCCCGATGCACCACCCAGGTGCGACCATTAAAGTCCACCCACTCTCGCGGCACCACAGTGCTGCACAAGAGGGGCCGAGGAGACAACTCGTACACAACCAGATCAACATTCATAAATAGCATCTCAAGATGCATTTCCCAGAGCGCCGGCAAGTCCGGCGCTTTTTTTATGCCTGCGGCCAGCCTGCTGCGGCACCTGGGCGGTGCGACAATCGCCGCCCTATGGAATGGATCATCGTCTCGCTGGCCTCGATGCTGGCCGGCTTCGTGGACGCCATCGTGGGCGGCGGGGGCCTCATCTTGCTGCCCGCGCTGTTCGCCACCTTCCCCACCGCACCGCCCGCCACGCTGCTGGGCACCAACAAGAGCGCCTCGGTCTGGGGCACGGCCATGTCCACCTGGCAGTACGGCCGCAAGGTGCAGTTGCCCTGGCGCGCGATGATGCCGGCGGCCTGCGTGGGCATGGCGGGCTCCTTTGCGGGCGCCTGGGCCGTCACGCAGATCTCCCCCGATTTCCTGCGCCGGCTGCTGCCGCTGGTGCTGCTGGGCGTGCTGGTCTACACGCTGGCGCGCAAGGATATGGGCCGCCACCACACGCCGCACTATTCGGGCCGCGCCGAGACGCTGATCGCCTGCGCCATTGGCCTGGTGATTGGTTTCTACGACGGTTTCTTCGGCCCCGGCACGGGCAGCTTCTTCGTGTTCCTGTTCGTGCGGCTGATGGGCTATGACTTCCTGAATGCGTCGGCCTCGGCCAAGCTGCTGAACATGTCCACCAACCTGGCTGCGCTGGCGCTGTTCGCGCTCAAGGGCCATATCTGGTGGCACCTGGCCGTGCCCATGGCGGTGGCCAATGTGCTGGGCGCCATGCTGGGCACGCACATGGCCCTGCGCCATGGAACGGGCTTTGTGCGCGGCATTTTCATCGGCGTGGTGAGCCTGCTGATCCTCAAGACCGGCTACGACGCCTTCATCGCCTGAGCACCGGCCAGCGGCGTTCGCAACACCTGCCATCGGCGTTGGCGACGGCAACCTTCTATAATTGCCGACTTTTCGCCTTGAGCTGCGGCGGCTGGTGCATGTCGCACCCCTGCCAGCGGCCGTACCCGACCAGCCGACCAGCCGCAAAAAACCGGCCCCGCCGTCCATGGCCCATGCACTGATGCGTGCCTTGGCGCTTTCTTCATGCTGCGGCGCCGGGGTCAGGTCTTGAGCGACAGCCCAGGAGTTCCATGAAACGCTTTACCGTCATCGCCGCCGCCGCGCTGGCCCTGTGGACCGCCGCCGGCGTTCAGGCCCGCCCCTTCGACGCCATCCAGAAGGAAGGCACGCTTCGCCTGGCCACCGAGGGCTACTACGCGCCCTTCGCCCATTTCGAGGGCAAGCAGCTGACCGGCTTCGAAGTCGAGCTGGCCCAGATGATGGCCGCCAAGATGGGCGTGAAGTACGAGTGGAAGACCATCAGCTTCGACGCCCTGCTCACCGGCCTGCAGCAGGACCGCTGGGATCTGGTGATTTCCTCGCACGGCATCACGCCCGAGCGCGAGAAGGCCGTGACCTTCACCCAGCCCCACTACTGCTCTGGCGCCATCGTGATGTCGCTGGACCCGGCCATCCGCTCGGCCAAGGACCTGGCGGGCAAGACGGTGTCGGTGCAGACCGGCACCACCTATATGCAGTACATGGAGAAGAACCTGCCCGGCATCAAGCGCCTGGTCAACTTCCCCACCAACGAGGCCGCCCGCAATGCGCTGCTGTCCAAGCGGGTGGACGCCTGGGTGACTGAACGCTTCATCGCCAAGGAACTGCAGCAAAAGAACCCCAATGCCCAGCTCAAGCAGGGCGAGTTGCTGCTGGTCGAGCGCATTGCCGCCGCCGTGGCCAAGGACAACAAGTCGCTGGCCGATGCCTGGAACAAGGCCTTCAAGGAAGCCCTGGCCGACGGCAGCTACGCCAAGCTGTCGCAGAAATATTTCCACGAAGACATCCGCTGCCCTGACTGAGGCCCCGGGCAGATCTGCCCGACCGGCGCCCACTTGCAGGGCGCCTTTTTGTTTCTAGCCCACCTATGCTTACCGTCCTCTGGCCCGCCCACTGGAGCCGCTCGCAGCGCAGCAACGCCACCCTGGTCACGGCCTTGCTGCTGATGGTGCTCGTGGTTTCGCTGCTGGGGCAACTGCTGTCCCTGCTGCCCGAGCCCATAGGCTCCAATGCCGACACCTTCGCCGAAGGCGCGCGCACCACGCTGTACCTGACGCTGGTCAGCGGCGCCGCCGGCCTGGTGCTGGGCATCGCCGCCGCGCTGGCGCGCACCTCGCGCACGGCCGCCCTGCGCTGGGCCGCGGGCTTTTATGTCTGGGCGATCCGCGGCACGCCGCTGCTGGTGCAGATCCTGTTCATCTACTTCGCGCTGCCGGTGCTGATCCCGGGCCTGAACCTGCCCGACTTCGCAGCCGCCTGCATTGCACTGGCGCTGAACGTGGGCGCCTACAACGCCGAAGCCGTGCGCGCCGGCCTGCAGGCCGTGCCGCGCGGCCAGGCCGAGGCCGCACGCGCCCTGGGCCTGCCGCGCATCTGCGTCTTCATGGACGTGGTGTTCCCGCAGGCCTTCAAGATCTCGCTGCCGCCGCTGGTGAGCAACTTCGTGGCCCTGCTCAAGGATTCGTCGCTGGCGTACGCCATCGGCGTGGTGGAGCTGACCAATGTGGGCAACCGCATCCAGTCGGCCACCTTCCAGCCCGTGGAGACCCTGGTCACCGTGGGCGTGACCTACCTGGTGCTGACCACGCTGGTGACCCAGGTCACGGCTGCCGTGGAGTACCGCTTCGACGTGGAGGGCCGCCACAAATGAGCGCCGACAAGCTGGCACGGGGCATGCCCTACATCGTGGCCGAGAAGGTCACCAAGTCCTTCGGCAGCCACCAGGTGCTCAAGGGCGTTTCCACGCAGTTCTGCACGGGCGAGGTGACGGTGATCATCGGCGCCTCGGGCTCGGGCAAGTCCACGCTGCTGCGCGCCATCAACCGGCTGGAGCCGCACGACGGCGGGCGCATCACCATCGACGGCGTCGAAGTCACCGACAACGAAGCCACGCTGCAAAAGCAGCGCTGCGAAGTGGGCATGGTGTTCCAGCAGTTCAACCTGTTCGGCCACATGACGGTGCTGGACAACGTGACCCTGGCGCCGCGCCGCATCCACAAAACGCCGCGCGCCCAGGCCAATGCCAAGGCCATGGCCCTGCTGGAGCGCGTGGGCATGCAGGCCCACGCCCACAAGTATCCGTGGCAGCTGTCGGGCGGCCAGCAGCAGCGCGTGGCCATTGCCCGCGCCCTGGCCATGGAGCCGCAGGTGATGCTGTTCGACGAGCCCACCAGCGCGCTGGACCCGGAGATGGTGCAGGAGGTGCTGGACGTGATGCGCGAGCTGGCACGCGGCGGCATGACCATGATCGTGGTCACCCACGAAATGGGCTTCGCCCGCGAGGTCGCCGACCGCGTGATGTTCTTCGACCAGGGCTGCATTGCCCACGAGGCACCGCCCGCCGAGTTCTTCGGCAACCCGGCCAGCGAGCGGATCGCTGCGTTCATCGGGCGCATGGGGCATTGAGGCCTGGGCCTGCGCACGCAGGCTGCTCAAGAAAACAAAGAGCCGGCAATGCCGGCTCTTTTGCTTTCTCAATCCTCCAGCTCGCCAGCAGACGGCGGCGGCAGCGCGGCAGCGCGGTTGGATGCCACGGGCACCGATGCCTCGGGCGGCTCGTAGCGCGGCAGGCCGGGCAGGTTCACGGTTTCTGCGTCCAGCGTGATTTCGGAGACGCGGCGCGGGGCGCCTATGGGCACGCCGGCCTGGCCCTTGCGCATGGCGGCCATGTCCTCCAGGCTGGGGTAGCGGCCCAGCAGCCAGTAGTCGAACACGCGGCGTGCCAGCGGCGCGGCAGCGGCGGCGCCGAAGCCGGCGTTCTCCACGATGACGGCGACGGCGATGGTGGGGTTGTCGGCCGGCGCGTAGGCGATGTACAGCGAGTGGTCGCGCTGGAACTCGGACAGGCGCGAGGCGTTGTACTTCTCGTTCTGGCGCACGCCCACGGCCTGGGCCGTGCCGGTCTTGCCGGTGGAGGTGTAGGGCGCGTTGCCGAAGATGCCGCGCGAGGTGCCCTCCACCGTCACGGCGGCCACGGCGGCGCGCACGGCTTCCACGTTCTCGGGCTTGTAGCCCATGCTGGTGCCGGGGTCCTTGTTGATGGCCGAGAACTGCTGCGTCACGGCATCGACACGTCCCACGGCCAGGTGGGGCCGGTGCTTGACGCCCTTGGCCGCCAGCGTGGACATGGCGTTGGCCAGCTGCAGGATGGTGAAGTTGTTGTAGCCCTGGCCGATGCCCAGCGAGATGGTCTCGCCCGCGTACCACTTCTTCTGCTCGGGCCGCTTGTAGGTGTTGCGCTTCCACTCGGTGCTGGGCAGCACGCCGCGCGCCTCGCCGCGCACGTCGATGCCGGTGATCTGGCCGAAGCCCAGCGGCTTCATGTAGTCGTGGATCATGTCCACGCCCATGTCGTTGGCCAGCATGTAGTAGTACACGTTGGACGACTTGATGATGGAGCGGCGCAGGTTGGTCGGCCCGTTGGGGTGGCCCGAGCGGAAGGTGTGGCCGCCGAAGGTCCAGCTGCCGTTGTCCATGATGGTGGTGTCGGGGCGGCGCTTGCCCGACTCCAGCGCGGCAATCGCCATGAAGGGCTTGTAGGTGGAGCCCGGCGGATAGGTGCCCCGCAGCGCGCGGTTGAGCAGCGGGCGGTTGATGGATTCGTTGAGCGCGGCCCAGCTTTCCTGGTCGATGCCATCGACGAAGAGATTCAGGTCGAAGGTCGGGCGGCTGACCATGGCCAGCAGCTCGCCGCTGCGCGGATCGATGGCCACCAGGGCGCCACGGCGGTCGCCGTACAGCTCCTCCACCATGCGCTGCAGCTTGATGTCCAGCGACAGCACCAGGCTGTCGCCGGGCGTGGCGGGGCGGCTGCCGAGCTTGCGCACGGCATGGCCGCCGGCCGAGGTTTCCATCTCTTCCCAGCCGGTCTGGCCGTGCAGGTCGGTTTCGTAGCTCTGCTCCACGCCCAGCTTGCCGATGACGTCGGTGCCCCGGTAGTTGGCGGCGTCGTCGGAGTCTTCCAGCGCCTCTTTCTCGCGCTGGTTGATGCGGCCGATGTAGCCGATGACGTGGCTGGCCGTTTCCTGCATGGGGTAGGTGCGAAACAGCCGCGCCTTGATGTCCACGCCCGGGAAGCGATAGCGCTGTGCGGCGAAGCGCGCGACCTCGTCATCGGTCAGGCGCGTGCGGATGGGCAGGGAGTCGAAGCTGCGGGAATCATCCACCAGGCGCTTGAACTTGCGGCGGTCGCGCGGCGTGATCTCGACGATCTCGGCCAGGCCGTCGATGGTCTCTTCCAGGTTGCCCGCGCGCGAGGGCATGATCTCCAGCGTATAGGCCGAGTAGTTGGTGGCCAGCACCACGCCGTTGCGGTCCAGGATCTGGCCCCGGTTGGGCACGATGGGCACCACGGCCGTGCGATTGCTTTCGGCGCGCTCGGCCAGCTCCTCATGGCGCTGCACCTGCAGCACCAGCAAGCGAGCCACCACCAGCCCGAAGGCCAGCAGCACCACCACGCTCATCACCCATGCGCGCAACCTGAATCGCTGCAGCTCGGCTTCTGTATTGCGGATTTCCATCACGCGTCAAGCCTCACAGGGGACGGTTCTCGTCACTGTCCGGCGGACGGCGCTGCGGCGCCAGCAGCAGGCCGCTGACCAGGGGCCACAGCAGGGCCTCGATCAAGGGAGCCACCACCACCAGCGGGCCGGGCACGATGCCGCCGGCCACCATGCGCAGCAGCACCTGCAGGCCGTGCACGACGGCGAACAGGGGCAGCAGGTGCAGCGCCTGCACGGGCGTGGAGAACCAGGACAGGCGCCGGCCCATGGCGCCGGCCGCGAACACCAGCAGCGCATAGGCCAGAGCATGCTGGCCCAGCAGGGAGGAGCGGTCCACATCCATGCACAGGCCCAGCAAAAAGGCCACGCCCATGCCCACGCGCTGGGGCTGGTTCAGCGCCCAGAAGGCCAGCAGCACCATCAGCAGGTCGGGCTGCCAGGCCTGGCGGCCCAGCGGCAGCATGTTGAGTGCCAGCGCCGCCAGCAGGCTGACGACGATGAACAGGGGGTTGACCGGCAGCAGCAGCTGCTGGCCGCGCGGCATGATCATGCGGGCTCCTTCCTGGCGGAGGCGGGTGCGGCGGGAGCAGCGGGTGCGGCAGGCGTGGCCGGTGCATCTGTCTTGCCGGCCTTGGAGGCTTCCTTGCCCTTGCCGTCCTTGGCCTTGTCTTTTTCCTTGCCCTTGTCTTTTTCCTTGCCCTTGCCGGCGCGCAGGGGTTCTGCGGCGCCTTCGGCCTCGGGGTGGGTGGCGCGGTCCAGCGGCTTGAGCACCACCACGTGGCGCACGCCCTGCACGCGGCCCACGGGCTCGCAGTAGATGCGCGAGAAGGCCGAGTCGGCGCGGCGCTCCACCGAGACCACCTTGGCCACGGGCAGGCCCGGCGGGTACAGGCCATCGACGCCGCTGGTGGTCAGCAGGTCGCCTTCCTGGACATCGGCATTGCTGGGCATGAAGCGCAGCTCGATACCGCCGGTGCGCAGCGGCGACGGATCGCCATAGGCCACGCTGCGCGCGCCGGTGCGCGGGTTGAAGACGGGAATGGCCTGGTCGCGGTCGATGAGCAGTGTGACCTCGGCACGCAGCGGATACACGCGCGTGACCTGGCCGACCACGCCCTTTTCATCGAGCACGGGAGAGCCCTGGTCGATGCCATCCACCTGGCCGCGGTCGATGACCACGCGGCGCGTATAGAGGTCGGGGCTGTCGTAGACCACCTCGGCAGCGGTGCCGGGCGTGGTGAGGCGATCGCGCAGCTGCAGCAGCTCGCGCAGGTGGTCGTTTTCCTGGATCAGCTCGTCGGCCAGCGATGCACGCTGGGCCATGGCCACCAGTTCCTTGCGCGCGGCCTGTTCGCGGGCCTGGGCATCGTCCAGCGAGCCCAGGTAGCGGCTGGCGTCGTGCACGGCCTGCACCGGCTTGAGCATCACCCATTGCACGGGGTACAGCACGGTGGCCACGGCCACGCGCACGGGATCGGTGATCCTGAAACGCGCATCGGCCACCATCAGAAACAGCGCCAGGGCGCTGTACAGGGCCAGTTGCGAGACCCGCGAGGGCCGCCGCTTGAACAGCGAGGGCGCCGAGTGGTCCAGGGTATTGGGATTCATGCGGCCCTCCCGCGTGGCAGGGCCTGCCCTGCCGCACTTGCTGCAGCCTGGAAAGCACGGGCCGGTCCCGGTGCGAAGGAAGGCAGGGCAAGCATGCAGGTCACCACGGAAGGGGGAGAAAAGTCGTTGCAGTCAGACGGCTGCGGCCCCGGGCCCGCGACAACGGGCCCCGGCCTGCGCCGCATCAGTCGCTGGTGAAGATGCTGCCCTGGCGGTCCATGGTCTCCAGCGCCATGCCGCAGCCGCGCACCACGCAGGTCAGCGGCTCTTCCGCCACCAGCACGGGCAGGCCGGTTTCTTCGGCCAGCAGGCGGTCCAGGTCACGCAGCAGCGCGCCGCCGCCGGTGAGCATCATGCCGCGCTCGGCAATGTCGGCGCCCAGCTCGGGCGGTGTCTGCTCCAGCGCGTTCTTGACGGCGCTGACGATCTGGTTGAGCGGATCGGTCAGGGCTTCCAGCACCTCGTTGGACGAGATGGTGAAGCTGCGCGGCACGCCTTCGGAGAGGTTGCGGCCCTTGACTTCCATCTCCTTGACTTCGGAGCCGGGGAAGGCCGAGCCGATGTTCTTCTTGATGGACTCGGCCGTGGGCTCGCCGATCAGCATGCCGTAGTTGCGGCGGATGTAGCTGATGATGGCTTCGTCGAACTTGTCGCCGCCCACGCGCACGGAACCCTTGTAGACCATGCCGCCCAGCGAGATCACGCCGACTTCGGTGGTGCCGCCACCGATGTCCACCACCATGGAGCCCGAAGCCTCGGACACCGGCAGGCCGGCGCCGATGCCGGCGGCCATGGGTTCCTCGATCAGGTAGACGGAGGTGGCGCCTGCCGCCTCGGCCGCGTCCTTGATGGCGCGGCGCTCGACCTGGGTGGATCCGCAGGGCACGCAGATGATGATGCGCGGGCTGGGCGTGAGCACCGAGCGCGGATGCACCATCTTGATGAACTGCTTGATCATCTGCTCCGTGATGACGAAGTCGGCAATCACGCCGTCCTTCATCGGGCGGATGGCCTCGATGTTGCCGGGCACCTTGCCCAGCATGGCCTTGGCCTCGCGGCCCACCGCCTGGATCACCTTCTTGCCGTGCGGCCCGCCTTCGTGGCGGATGGCGACAACGGAGGGTTCGTCCAGAACAATGCCCTTGTCGCGGGCGAAAATCAGGGTGTTGGCTGTGCCAAGATCAATGGCAAGGTCGGTGGAGAAATACCGACGGAAAGCTCCGAACATTACGAGAGTCCTCTCAGGCACGGCATGCTCGTCGGCCTGCCATCGCCGGGATGAAAGTTAGGGAGTCTGGATGGGGTTGGCTTTTCGCACAATGACCGGCTCGGAGAGGGTATTGCGGCAAAGCCGAGATAATACCGTATCCCCTGTGAATAACTTCTACTGCCGGGGCTTGAAATACGGGTTTACATCCCGTTGCCCCCTTCAAAAATCCTATGGCACTGAACGCACAAGACATCGCACGCATCGCGAACCTGGCACGACTTGAGCTCTCCTCCACCGAGAGTGAGCGCATGCTAGGCCAGCTCAATGATTTTTTCGGCATCGTGGAGAAGATGCAGGCTGTGGATACTTCAGGCGTCAGCCCGCTGTCACATCCGGTCGCCGCCATCCAGGACATTGCCCTGCGTCTTCGCGAGGACATTGCCAGCGAGCCCGACCAGCGCGACGCCAACCAGCGCAGCGCACCGGCCGTCGAGCGCGGCCTGTTCCTGGTCCCCAAGGTGATCGAGTAAGCGCCGCGCGCCCTCGTCACTGGCATCCGTCCCCGTTTTCCGCACCCCATACATGACCCAGCAAACCACTGATCTGCACACGCTCGGCGTGTCGGCCCTGTCGGCCCTGCTGCGCGAGCGCAAGCTCGGCGCCGTCGAAGCCGCCCAGCACTTCCTGGCCCGCGCCCAGGCGCACCAGAACCTGGGCGCCTTCGTCAGCATCGACGAAGAGGCCACCCTGGCCCAGGCCCGCGCTGCCGACGCCCTGATTGCCCAGGGCAAGGGCGGCCGCCTGGCTGGCGTGCCCATTGCGCACAAGGACATCTTCGTCACGCGCGACTTCCCGACCACGGCCTCCAGCAAGATGCTGGCCGGCTACCGCTCGCCCTTCGACGCCACCGTGGTGACGCGCCTGGCCGAGGCCGGCGCCGTGACGCTGGGCAAGCTCAACTGCGATGAATTCGCCATGGGCTCGGCCAACGAGAACTCGGCCATCGCGCCCGTGGGCTTCGATGCCCCCGCGCCCGTGCGCAACCCCTGGAACACGGACCGCGTGCCCGGCGGCTCCTCGGGCGGCTCGGCCGTGGCCGTGGCCGCCGGCCTGGCGCCCGCCGTCACCGGCACCGACACGGGCGGCTCCATCCGCCAGCCCGCATCGTTTTGCGGCATCACCGGCATCAAGCCCACCTATGGCCGCGCCAGCCGCTACGGCATGATCGCCTTCGCCTCCAGCCTGGACCAGGCAGGTCCCATGGGCAAGAGCGCCGAGGACTGCGCCCTGCTGCTGTCCGAGATGTGCGGCCCCGACCTGGACCGCGACTCCACCAGCCTGGACGTGCCCGCCGAGGACTTCACGGCCCGCCTGAACGACGGCATCGAAGGCCTGCGCATCGGCATCCCTGCCGAGTTCTTCGGCGAAGGCCTGTCGGCCGACGTGCGCGCCGCCGTGGATGGCGCGCTCAAGGAATACGAGAAGCTGGGCGCCCGCCTGGTGCCGATCTCGCTGCCGCGCACCGAGCTGTCGATTCCCGTGTACTACATCCTGGCCCCGGCCGAGGCGTCGTCCAACCTGTCGCGCTTCGATGGCGTGAAGTTCGGCCACCGCGCCAAGGACTACACGGACCTGGTGGACATGTACAAGAAGACCCGCGCCCAGGGCTTTGGCGACGAGGTCAAGCGCCGCATCATGATCGGCGCCTATGTGCTGTCCGAGGGCTACTACGACGCCTACTACCTGCAGGCGCAGAAGATCCGCCGCATGATCGCCGACGACTTCCAGGCCGCCTTCCAGCAGTGCGACGTGATCGCCGGCCCCGCCGCGCCCACCGTGGCCTGGCAGCTGGGCGGAAAGAGCGACCCGCTGGCCAACTACCTGGCCGACATCTTCACGCTGCCTGCGTCGCTGGCCGGCCTGCCCGGCATGAGCGTGCCCGCAGGCTTTGGCGAGGCCGGCATGCCCGTGGGCCTGCAGCTGATCGGCAACTACTTCAAGGAAGGCCAGTTGCTCAACGCCGCCCACCGCTTCCAGCAGGCCACCGACTTCCACCTTCAAGCTCCGAAGGGCATCTGATACCCCATGACCGCGAAACTCATCCAGGGCTATGAAGTCGTCATCGGCTTCGAGACCCACGCCCAGCTGGCCACCCAGTCCAAGATCTTCAGCCGCGCCAGCACCGCCTTCGGCGCCGAGCCCAACACCCAGGCCTGCGCCGTGGACATGGCGCTGCCCGGCACGCTGCCGGTGATGAACAAAAAGGCCGTCGAGTGCGCCATCCGGCTCGGCCTGGCGCTGGGCTCGCACATTGCGCCGCGCAGCATCTTCGCGCGCAAGAACTACTTCTACCCCGACCTGCCCAAGGGCTACCAGATCTCGCAGTTCGAGATTCCCGTGGTCCAGGGCGGCGAGGTGTCCTTCTTCCTCGGCGACGAGAAGAAGACCATCCGCCTGGTGCGCGCCCACCTGGAGGAAGATGCCGGCAAGTCGCTGCACGAGGACTTCATCGGCCAGTCGGGCATCGATCTGAACCGCGCCGGCACGCCGCTGCTGGAGATCGTGACCGAGCCCGACATCCGCAGCACGGAAGAAGCCGTGGCCTACGCCAAGACGCTGCACCAGATCGTGACCTGGATCGGCATCTGCGACGGCAACATGCAGGAAGGGAGCTTTCGCTGCGACGCCAACGTCTCCGTGCGCAAGCCCGGCCAGCCGCTGGGCACGCGCCGCGAGATCAAGAACCTCAACAGCTTCAAGAACATGCAGCTGGCCATCGACTACGAGATCCGCTGGCAGATCGAGGAAATCGAGGACGGCCACCGCATCCAGCAGGCCACCGTGCTGTTCGACCCCGACACGGGCGAGACGCGCTCCATGCGCACCAAGGAAGACGCGGCCGACTACCGCTACTTCCCCGACCCGGACCTGCCGCCGCTGGTGGTCGCGCCCGAGTGGGTGGAACAGGTCAGGGCCGACATGCCCGAGCTGCCGCGCGCCATGGCCGCGCGCTTTGTCGAGCAGTACGCCCTGCCCGAGTACGACGCCACCACGCTGACGCAAAGCCAGGCCATGGCCGCCTACTTCGAGGACACGGCCCGGGCCTGCAATGCGCCCAAGCTGGCCAGCAACTGGATCATGGGCGAGATCTCGCGCCGCCTGAACACCGAGGAAATCGGCATGGAGGCCGCCAAGGTCTCCAGCGCCCAGCTGGCCGCGCTGATCCAGCGCATCGGCGACGGCACCATCTCCAACAACGCCGCCAAGCAGGTCTTCGAGGCGCTGTGGAGCGGTGAAGGCAGCGATGTCGATGCCATCATCGAGGCCAAGGGCCTCAAGCAGATGAACGACACGGGCGCCATGGAGAAGATCATCGACGAGGTGATCGCCGCCAACCCGGCCAACGTGGAGCAGTACCGCGCAGGCAAGGACAAGGCCTTCAACGCCCTGGTCGGCCAGGTCATGAAGGCCTCCAAGGGCAAGGCCAACCCGGCGCAGGTCAACGAGCTGCTCAAGGCCAAGCTGGCCTGACCGGCCGCAGCGGGCGCCCCCACGCGCTCCGGGGGGCGCCTGCCTCAATCCACCGAGGCGCCCGACTGGCGCACGGCCTGGCCCCACTGCGTGATCTCGGAGGCCACGAAGGCATCCATCTCGCGGGGCGTGGTGGGTGCGGCTTCCGAGCCCCGGTCGCTGATGAACTTGCGCATTTCGGGGCTGCGCAGGATGGCCACGGCCTCGCGGTTGAGCCGGTCTATCACTTCCTGCGGCGTGCCCTTGGGGGCCATCAGGCCCAGCCAGCCCACGGCCTCGAAGCCCCGGAACTCGGGCAGGCCCGATTCGGCAATGGCCGGCACCTCGGGCAGCTGGCTGGAGCGGGCGCTGGAGGTCACACCCAGCGGCACCGCCTTGCCCGCCTGGATATTGGGCAGGGCGGCCGTCACCGAATCCACCATCAGCGGCACCTGGCCGCCCACGAAGTCCGCCTGCGCGGGGCCGCTGCCCTTGTAGGGGATGTGCTCTATCTGTATCTTGGCGCGCGCCTTGACCATCTCGGCGCTCAGGTGCTGGGTGCCGCCGATGCCGGCGCTGGCGTAGTTCCAGCGGCCCGGCTCGGCACGCGCCTTGTCCACCAGATCTTTCATGGATTGGATGCCAGCACCCGGGTGCGCCAGGAACACCAGCGGAACCTTGGCGATCAGCGTGATGCCCACCAGGTCGGTGCGCGGGTCGAAATTCACCTTCTTGTACAGCGTCTGGTTCACGGCCATGGCACTGCCGGCCACGAGCAGCGTGTAGCCGTCGGCCGGGCTGCGCACCACCTGCTCGCTGCCGATGTTGCTGCCGGCCCCGGCCTTGTTCTCCACCACCAGCGGCTGGCCCAGCTTCTGGGCGAGCTTTTCAGCCAGCGCGCGCGCAAAGATGTCCGTGGCCTGCCCGGGCGGGAAGGGCACGACCAGGCGGATGGGCTTGTCGGGATAGGCGGCGCTGGCCGGCATGGCCAAGGCGGCGGCCGCGCAGGCTGCGGCGGCCAGAATGATCTGCTTCATGGTGTCGTTGTCTCCTGCGGGCCAGTTTAGCGGCGGCATGCCCGCTGCACCCGCACGCCGCTGTCCCGCAGCCAACAGCGCGCCAGGCCATCTGCCGGAACAATCGGCGCACACCACAGGAGACTCCATGACCGCCAGCACCGACCGCCTGCACATCCCCGGCCTGCCCTGGGCCGACTCCCCTGAAACCGTGGGCCTGGGCAGCGCACGCCTGGCGCGCCTGTCGGCCCGGCTGCAGCGCGGCGTGGACACCGGCGAGATACCGGGCGCCGTGGCCCTGGTGGCACGGCGCGGCAAGCTGGCCTACCTGGAGAGCTTCGGCCTGCTGGACCCCGAGGCCGGCACGGCCATGCGGCCCGATGCCATCTTCCGCATCGCCTCCATGAGCAAGCCCATCACCTCGCTGGCCATCATGATGCTGGCCGAGCAGGGTCGGCTGTCCATCATCGAGCCCGTGGAGCAGTACCTGCCCGAGCTGGCCGCGCTGCGCGTGGGCCTGGAGCGCGCGCCGCTGGCGCGCTCCATCACGCTGCAGGACCTGCTGCGCCACACCTCCGGCATTCCCTATGGATTCGCTGGCACCGAGCACCCCATCAAGAAGATGTACCTGGATGCGGGCCTGTTCAGCGGCAAGTTCACCAATGCGCAGCTCATCACCAGGCTCGCGCAGCTGCCGCTGGTGGCCCAGCCCGGCGAGACCTGGGAATACGGCATGTCCACCGACGTGCTGGGCCGCGTGGTCGAGGTGGTCAGCGGCCAGACGCTGGCCGCCTTCGTGCGCGAGCACATCACGGGGCCGCTGGGCATGGCCGACACGGGCTTTCATGCGCCCGACACCGAGATCGCACGCGCCGCGCGGCCCCAGCCCGAAGGGCCGCAGAAACAGATGCCGCCCATCCCCCCGGTCACGCGCGCCATGATGTTCGAGTCGGGCGGCGGCGGCATGGTCTCGACCATGGCCGACTATGCGCGGCTGTGCCTGTTCTGGTGCAACGGCGGCACGCTGGACGGCGTGCGCCTGGTCTCTCGCAAGACCGTGGAGCTGATGACCACCAACCACCTGCCCGCCAGCGTGCGCATGGGGCCGGACATGGCGTATTTCGGCGCCCAGCTGCCCTCGCCCGAGGTGGGCCAGGGCTTCGGTCTGGGCTTTGCGGTGCGCACGGCGCCCGGCCTCAACCCGCTGCCGGGCAGCGTGGGCGACTTTTCATGGAGCGGCATCTACGGCACCTTCTTCTGGGTGGATCCGAAGGAGGATTTGTTCGCCATTCTCATGATGCAGTCCATGGCCCAGCGCATTCCCTACCGCTGGGTGATGCGCGAGGGCGTGTACCAGTCCGTGGTGGACTGAATCTTCCAGGTTTGCACCAAGGCAGTGCAAAGCCCATGCTGCCAGCAAGAGCGGCGTCCCTTCCTAAAATGACGCGCTTTTGCAGCCCTCCCCCGGGGCCGCGCAGGCAAAGACAAAAAGACAACAAGGCCATGGGCTGGAACAGAAAAGCATGGGGGCCGGTGGTGCCACGCCCCGCGCCTGCGGACATGTGGCGCGTGGCCATGGGCTCCATCGTGGGCATGGGGCTGGCCACGGCCCTGGTCTGGCTGGCGCATGCGGGCACCTGGGATCTTCCCCTGCGCCTGTTCGCGCCGCTGGGCGCCACGGCCGTGCTGCTGTTCGCCGTGCCCACCAGCCCGCTGGCCCAGCCCTGGTCCTGCGTGGTGGGCAATACGGTGTCGGCGCTCTGGGCCCTGTTCGTGCTGCAGTGGTGCCCGCCCCAGCTGGCCCCTGCGCTGGCCGTGGGTGGCGCCATAGGCTGCATGCTGCTGACGCGCTCGCTGCACCCGCCAGGTGGCGCCATGGCCCTGCTGACGGTGCTCAACGCCAAGGCCTCGCTGGCCGCCGGCTGGATGCTGCCCTTCCTGCCCGTGGGCGCACTGACACTGGGGCTGGTCCTGGCGGCCACGGCGCTCCACCGCGCCACGGGCCGGCGCTATCCCCACCATGCCGACACGGCGCCCAAGGCCGCGCCCGCCGATGCGGCCCACCGCCATGCCTCGCGCCTGGGCCTGTCCCATGCCGATCTGGAGGCGCTGCTGCTGCGCTTCGGCCAGGAAAACAACCTGGAAGCCGATGACCTGGCCGAGCTGCTGGCCGCCGCCGAGGAAACCGCCATCGAGCACCGGCTGGGCGGCGTGCGCTGCGCCCAGCTGATGACGCGCGATCCCGTGAGCTGCTCCATGGACGACGACGTGCACGCCGTGGCCGCACGCTTTCGCGCGCACCCGGCCAAGAGCCTGCCGGTGCTGGACGCCGATGGCGGCCTGGCCGGCACGGTCTCCCGTGCCGAGCTGTACGAGTGGCTGTGGATGAGCCCCGTGCGCCCGGCCGAATCTGCGGCAAAACCTTCTTTGTTGAACTGGCTGGGCCAGCGCCTGCCCGGCAAGACCCGGGCCGCGCCCCGCCTGTCGGAGCTGCCCCAGCTGGTTCATGCGCCTGAACTCAGCGTGGACGAAGACACGCCCGTGGGCCAGTTGCTGGACGCCCTGGCCCGGCACAGCGTGCCCTGCATTCCCGTGATGCGCGAAGGCCGGCTGACCGGCCTGATCACGCGCACGGATCTGATGCGGCTGCTGCTGCAGCCGGGCAGACAGGGCGACCCGGCAACGCGCCAGTTTCAGGAAGTGCGCCCAAGCGCAGCATCCTGAAACCTGGCCATCAGAACAGCACGCGGCAGCGGATGGTGCCGGGAACCTGGGTCAGTTTCTCGACCGCCAGACCCGAGGACTGGGCCGCCAGGTCGATCACCACATAGCCCACCTTCTCGTCGGTGCGCAGGTACTGGCCGGCGATGTTGATGCCGTTCTCGGCAAACACCTGGTTGATGGCCGACAGCACGCCGGGCTGGTTGTGGTGCACGTGCAGGATGCGGTTCTGGCCGGGGTGGGCGGGCAGGGCCACTTCGGGGAAGTTCACCGCCGAGGTGGTGGTGCCGTTGTCGCTGTACTTGACCAGCTTCTCGGCCACTTCCAGGCCGATGTTGGCCTGGGCCTCCATGGTGGAGCCGCCCACGTGCGGGGTCAGGATGACGTTGTCCAGGCCGCGCAGGGGCGAGACGAATTCATCCTTGTTGCTGCGCGGCTCGGTGGGGAACACATCGATGGCGGCGCCCAGCAGCTTGCCGGCCTTCAGGGCCTCGGCCAGCGGCTCGATTTCCACCACGGTGCCGCGCGAGGCATTGATCAGGATGGCGCCGGGCTTCATGGCCGCGATTTCCTTGGCGCCGATCATCCATTGGGTGGAGGGCAGCTCGGGCACGTGCAGGGTGACGATGTCGCTGCCGGCCAGCAGATCGGCCAGCGATGCGGCCTGGCGCGCATTGCCCAAGGGCAGCTTGGTGGACACGTCATGGAAGAGCACCTGCATGCCCACGGACTCGGCCATCACCGACAGTTGGGTGCCGATGGAGCCGTAGCCCACGATGCCCAGCGTCTTGCCGCGGATTTCGTAGGAGTTTTCGGCGCTCTTGAGCCAGCCGCCGCGGTGGGCGGAGGCGTTCTTGGCAGGCACGCCGCGCAGCAGCAAGATGGCTTCGGCCAGTACCAGCTCGGCCACCGAGCGCGTGTTGGAGTAAGGCGCGTTGAAGACCACCACGCCACGCTCGCGCGCCGCGTCCAGGTCCACCTGGTTGGTGCCGATGCAAAAGCAGCCCACGGCCACGAGCTTTTGCGCGGCGGCGAACACGTCGGCCGTCAGCTGCGTGCGCGAACGGATGCCGACGAAATGCACGTCGGCGATCTTGCGCTTGAGCTCCTCGCCTTCCAGCGCGCCCGTCACGGTCTCCACATTGGTGTAGCCCGCGTTGCGCAGCACTTCGAGTGCGGAAGGATGGATGCCTTCGAGCAGCAGGAACTTGATCTTCGATTTATCCAGCGACGTTTTGGTCATGGGCGAGCCCTCTCTAGTCAGTCAGAAATCAGAGCGAGCATTACAGCGGATTCGGGAAGCCGCTACAGCCGGTAGGCCCAAAGCCTGCGCGCCCGCAAGCGGGAGAACCATGCGCCCTGCGGCCATGAACGCCCGGCCATCCGGCAGACGCTCATTGCAGGACGGCGCATGCCACGGGAGCACATGCACACTTCGAGATTGGCGCGAAATGTAAAACATTGAGAACCGGTGCGCCCGTGCACGGCAGCCTTCCTAGAATTCGCGCGTCTGTGTCCGGCGCTTTCAAATCAATAGCAACAGAACAGGCCTGCAGGCGGGCCGGACGCGCCCTTGTTTTACGAACCAACCGAGGAATCCGATGATTACAAACATGCTGCGCAGGATCGAGGACCTGCTGGTGCAGGTGGTGCGCGTGGTGCTGCTGGTGTTCTCCCTGCTCGTGCTGGTGGGCATGGCACTGTGGACCTGGGAGAGCTTCAGGCCCGGCAAGGCCGAGGCGCCCCAGGCCGTGGCCCAGGAATTGAACTGGAAGGACGCCAGGCCCGACCTGCAGTTCGTCGTGGACGAAACCAGCCGCGACCTGGGCGCGGGCGGCGGCGAACCCGCCATGGAAAAGCGCTTGGCCGATCCGGCGCTGCGCCCCGCCTTCCAGAAGACCGACGCCCTGGTGCGCGCCTTCGTGAACAAGGATCCCGCGCGGCGCGAGCGCACCGAGCGGGACAACCAGGCCCGGGGCCTGGCACCGCTGCACCCGCTGCTGCAAGGCGACGCCCTGCCGTCCGAGGCCGATGTGCAGCGCCGCATCCAGGAGCGCGGGCAGCGCGAAGGCGATGCCGGGGCCGTGGATGCGGCGGCCGACGTAGCGGCTGCCGACGCAGCGGCTGCCGCAGCCGCCTCCACCGACGAGGAAGACGGCTGGATGGTCGAGCCCGTGGATACCGCCGCCGCCATCCACGAGCGCGCCCAGGCCGCCGAGCTGGAACACGGCAAGGGCGCCTATGCGGCCTATGTGCAGGGCCTGCCCGCCGCGCTGGAGCAGGTCTTCGGCAATGCCGCCCTGGAGCCGCGGCTGCAGGCGCAGACGGCCCAGCAGATCCTGTCCACGGTGCTGCTGAACTACACGCTGTCCCTGGACAATGCGGCGCGCGCGCTGCGCGGCGAGGACAGCCAAGGCAGCAGCTCATGGAAGGAGCGCTTCGGCGCCGTGGAGACGGCCTTCTGGAGCATGCTGATGTCATTCCTCGTGCTTGTGGTGATGGTGCTGGTCTTCATCCGCATGGAGCGCCACCTGCGCGTGATCAGCCAGCAGCATGGCCAGGCACCGCGCCAGCCCTGAGGCCTTGCGCTATCGTTGCCGCTTTCCTTTCTGCTTGCCGCCTATCCGCATGACACGCAACACCACCACCCCCATCCATCCCCAGTTCCTGGGCCGCATGTCGCCGCGCGCCTTCAAGCCGGAGGCACTGAGCCAGGCCCAGATCGAGCAACTGGCCGACGCCGCGCGCTGGGCGCCTTCGGCCAGCAACAAGCAGCCCTGGCACTTTGCCTATGCGCTGCGCGGCGATGCGAACTGGCAGGCCTTCAGCACCATTCCCAACGAATTCAACCGCCGCTGGTGCCTGGAGGCGGGCGCGCTGATCGTGCTGATGTCCGACCGCCAGGCCTCGCCCGGCAAGCACAGCTTCGACGCGGGCTGCGCCTGGGGCTACCTGGCGCTGGAAGCCCATGCCATGGGCCTGGCCACGCACGCCATGGGCGGCTTCTCGGCCGACGCCGCCCGCGAGGTGCTGCGCCTGCCCGAGCACCTGGAGCCCGAGGTGGTGATCGCCGTGGGCTGGCGTGGCGATGCGGCCACCCTGCCCGACGATCTGCGCGAGCGCGAGGTGCCCTCGCCCCGCAAGCCGCTGGCCGAAGTGCTGAGCGCCGGCCCCGTGGCCACGGGCGGCTGACGGCGGGTTCCAAGTCCTACGCCGCTTTGCGGGGATGCCCCGGATGGCCGCTCCAGGCCCCGGGGCTACACTGGTCCACAGGCCTGCGGCGCAGCAGGCGTCCATGACCCCAAGGAGTTGCCATGACCCCATCCACCAGCCCCAATCTCGACAAGCTGCGCAACATCGTCCAGAAGTTCGGCGCAAGCTCCTTCACCACGGACCAGGTGGCCAGCGAATACGACGACGCCCCGGCCACGGCGGAAAGCACCGAGCAATTCGACGCCCTGCTGCAGCGCCACGCGGCCGTGCTGGGCATCCATGCCGTGCCCGGAAGCGGCGGCCAGGGCCACGGCGCCACCGTCTGGCAGCCGGCCTGAGCGCGCAGGCGGCGCAAAGCACGGCGCCGCTACACTCGCTGCGGCCGGCACGGTGCCGGCGTGCAGTTTCCTTTTGATGTCCTCACTCTCTCCCCATACCTGGCTGCAGCTGTCCGTGGCAGCCAGTGCCTTGCTGGTGCTCGCCTCCATCGGCTGGGTCTGGCACGGCACGCGCGCCCTGCCCGCGGATTCGCGCGATGGCCGCAGCGCCCGGCGCATGGCGGCCCTGTTCGCCCTGGGAACGCTGGCCTGGCTGGCCTACGGCCTGTACACGGGCTATGCCGTGCTGTGGAAGGCAGACGCGCTGATGCTGTTCGCCCAGCAAGGCGCGCTGCTGCGCCTGCCGTTTCTGATCGGCGGACTGGCCTGGGTGGCCGCGCTGCTGGTCACCCGCGTGCTGCGCATGCTGGGCCGGGCCGGATCGGCATGACCCGGCGCTGAGCGCTCAGGGCGCCGCCACCTCCTTGGGCAGCACATAGGCGCGCACGCTGTCCCCGGCCTTGGTTCCCGTCGAACCATGTCCACCCGCCACCACCACCAGGTACTGGCGCTGGTCCGTGCCCAGGTAGGTCATGGGCGTGGCCTGGCCGCCTGCGGGCAGGCGGTCCTGCCAGAGCTGGCGGCCGCTGTCCACGTCATAGGCGCGCACATAGTTGTCCAATGCCCCCGAGTAGAAGGCCACGCCGCCAGCGGTCATCACCGGCCCGCCAATGCCGGGCACGCCCATGCGAAAGCCCAGCGGCAGCGGGCTCAGGTCACGCGGCGTGCCGTTGCGGCGCTGCCAGACGATCTGGCCCGTGCGCAGGTCGGCACCCGCCACAAAGCCCCAGGGCGGCGCCTGGCAGGGAATGCCCAGCGGCGAGACAAAGGGCTTGAGCCGCACGGCAAACGGTGCGCCGAAGTTTTCGTTGAGCGCGGGCAGGCCGTCCTTGGGCGGGCCGCCATCCTGCACCAGCAGCGAGGTATCGTCCGCACGCGGCACCAGGGTGGAGACGAAGGCCAGCCGCGTGGGCGTGGCAAACACCACCTGCCGGCGCGGGTCCACGGCAACGCCGCCCCAGTTGAAGACGCCGAAGTTGCCCGGATAGATCAGCGAGCCCTGCTCCGAGGGCGGCGTGAAGCGTCCCTCGTAGCGCAGGCGGCGAAAGGCCAGCCGGCACCACAGTTGCTCGAAGGGGCTGGCGCCCCACATGTCGCGCTCGGTCAGGGCCGGGGGGTTGAAGCTCAGTTGCGAATGCGGCTGCGTGGGCGCCGTGCGGTCGCCGCGTGCCGCGCCCTGCGGCGCAGCCACCTCGGTGACGGGCAGCAGCGGCTGGCCCGTGCGCCGGTCCAGCACGAACAGCTCGCCCTGCTTGGTGGGCTGCACCAGGGCGGGCACGCTGTGGCCGCCGATCTCCAGGTCGATCAGGCTGGGTTGCGAGGGCACGTCGTAGTCCCAGAGATCGTGGTGCACGGTCTGGAACACCCAGCGCACGGCGCCCGTGGCAATGTCCAGCGCCACCACCGAGGACGAATACTGCTCGGCCTCGGCGCTGCGCCGCCCGCCCCATTGGTCGGGCGGCGCATTGCCCATGGGCACGAAGACCAGGCCCAGCGTCTCATCCACGCTGGAGATGGACCAGCTGTTGGGCGAGCTGGGCACATAGGTCTGCCCCGGGGGCAGCGGCGTGCTGTTGCCTGGCCGCCCCGGGTCCCAGGCCCACAGCAGCGCACCCGAGCGGATGTCGAACGCACGGATCACGCCCGAAGGCTCGCGCGTGGAATGGTTGTCCAGCACCGTGCCGCCCACGATGATGCGGTCGCGCGCCACCACCACCGGCGAGGTCGAGTAGTACGAGCCCGGCTTGCGCTCGGGCATGCCCTGCCAGAGGTCGATCTGGCCCTGGCCGCCCGCCACATTGCTGCAGGTCTGGCCATCTGCGGGATTGAGTGCGACCACCTTGCCGTCGGCCGTGGCCATGAACAGCTTGGCGGTGCAGCGGCCGTCATCGCCAGGGGCTGCAGAAGCCGAAGCCGTGGATGCGGCGGTGGGTGCAGGCATGGCCTGCGCGCCGGGCTTCCTTGCAGCCGGCGCCACCGCCGAATGCGTCTGCCCTGCCGCCGCGTCGAACTGCGCGGCCGCCTGCGCCGACTGGTAGGACAGGCCCCGGCAGGTCAGATGCTGCAGCGCCAGCCCCTTGGGCATGGGCAGGTCGCGCCGCCACAGCTGCTTGCCCGTGGTGGCATCGAGCGCAATCACCGATTGATGGGGCGTGCACAGGAACAGGCGCTCGCCGATCTTCAGCGGCGTGACCTCGAACGTGGTTTCTTCGGGATCGCCGGGTTTGCCGCGCACATCGCCCGTGCGGAACTCCCAGGCCAATTGCAGCAGCCGCACGTTGTGCGGGCCGATCTGGCGCAGCGGCGAATAGCGCTGGCCCGCTCCGGTGCGGCCATAGGCGTGCCACTCGCCATCGGGCACGGCATCGGTGGCATCGCCCTGCAGCACCGGCGGGCTGCGCAGGCCACCGGCATCGGAGGCCACCATGGACATGTTCTGCACGGCCGTGACCTGGCCGTCGGCCGGCAGGTCCGACGCGGCGGCGGCCGCGCCCGCAAACTGGCCCTGGGTTTCATGGGCATCGCGCTGGCGCCCGAATGACAGGCCCGCAAGAATGGCCGTGCCCAGCACCACCAGCGCCAGCGCCGCATGGGCCGGTGCCAGGCCCCGGTTCTGGCCCATGTCGGGCTCATGGCGCAGCGCACGCACCGACCAGGGCAGCACCAGCAGCAGCCCCATCAACCAGGGCACCCCCAGGCGTCCCGCCAGCGGCCACCAGTCCAGCCCTATCTCCCAGACCGCCCACAGCGCGGTGCCCAGCAGCCACAGCGCAAACAGCCACAGCGCCATGGCCGAACGGCGCGCCACGCCCAGGCCCACGGCCAACAGCAGCACACCTGCCACCACGTAGTAGCCGCTGCCCCCGGCCCACAGCAGCTGCGCGCCTCCCCAGGCCAGCCAGGCACCGGCGGCCCACAGCCACAGCACCGTCAACCATCGCCATGCCGTCATGCATGCTCCCTTCTCGCGGCGGCCCGGCACCTGTGGCTGCAGCGCACACCAGCAGCCAGGCCCTGAGGGCCCGGGAAAATCCGTGGCCGGGAATGTAGTGACAGCCTAGACCGCCGCAATGGCAGCGCTTGCAGGACGAATCCGATTCACGCGCACCGGGCGGGCGGCAGGCCGTTCGCGCCAGACGGGAAAGACAGGGGGCAAGGGCCGCTCAGCGGCCCGTGGGAGCCGCAGCGGCGGCGGCCGCGCTCCACAGCGCACGCAGCGGCACGAGCTCGGCATCGAAGCGCTGGTTGATGCGGCTTTTTTCCTGCTCCTGCTGCTGGATGAAGCGCTGCTGCTCTTCCTGGCTGCTGCGGTTTTCATCGAGCTGGCGGCGCAGGGAGGCGGGGGCCTTGGACGGGTCCTTGCGGTAGAACTCCATCTCGCCATCGATCTTGACGCGCTGGGCCTGCAGCTCCTGTATGCGCTGGCGCGCCAGGTTGGCGACCTGGTCGGTCTGCGACAGGGCCTCGGCGCGTTCGGCGTCGTGCGTGGCCTGGTTGGGATAGCGCGCAATCAGGGCGCGCTCGCGCGAGCGCTCCTCGCGCACACGGCGCTGTTCGGCCTGCTCGCGGCGGCGCTGGGCATCGAGCTCGGCGCGCTCGTTGTCGGTCAGCGTGGGGCCGACGCGGCGCAGCTCCACACCGGAGCTGCCCAGCACACGCTGGTCGCGGTCCACGCATTCGGCAATGGGGCGGTCTGCCGTCAGGCGCCGGCCCTTGGCGTCGGTGCATGCATAGATGCCGGCCGGCACGCCGGCATCCAGGGCGCAGGCAGGGCCAACCGTGGCACCAGCCAGGGCGCACCACAGCAACCGTGCATGCAACGCCTTGTTCATCAAACCCTTATTCCTTGTCGTTGACTCCGTAACGCTGGCGGTAGGCCAGCACGCGCTCATGGTGGCCGCTGCCTTCGCTGCCACCTTGAATCTCAAGATAAAGCAATAAATCTGCCAACTTTGCAATGGTGCAGACCTGCATGCCCAGCTGATTGCGCACGTACTGCACGGCGCTGTGGGGCACGTCCTGGCCATTCTCGGTGGCCATTTCCTGGCGGTCCAGCGCGATCGCCACGGCATGCGGCGTGGCGCCTGCGGCGCGGATGATGGCGATGGACTCGCGCGCTGCCGTGCCGGCGCTCATCACGTCGTCCACGATCAGCACGCGGCCCTTGAGGGGCGCGCCCACCAGGGTGCCGCCCTCGCCGTGGTCCTTGGCTTCCTTGCGGTTGTACGCAAAGGGCTTGTTCAGGCCCATGCGGGCCAGCTCCACGGCCACGGTGGCGGCCAGCGGGATGCCCTTGTAGGCGGGGCCGAAGATCATGTCGAACTCGATGCCGCTGGCCGCGATGGCTTTTGCATAGAATTCGGCGAGACGGCCCATCTTGCCGCCGTCATCGAACAGGCCGGCATTGAAGAAGTACGGGCTCATGCGCCCGGCCTTGGTCTTGAACTCGCCGAAACGCAGCACCCCTGCGTCAACGGCGAATTGCACAAATTCCTGCGCCAGACGGCCTGTGTCATCGGCCTGCAGATTACTCACCACCATGGATTCATCCTTGTTCAAATTGACCAGCCTCAACCTCAACGGCATCCGCTCGGCCTCGACCAAGGGCGTCGAAGCCTGGATCGAGGCCACTGCGCCGGATTGTATTTGCGTGCAGGAAATCAAGGCCCAGGCCGCCGACATGACCGGACGCTTCGAGCTGCTGGCCGGCCTGCGCGGCCACTTCCACTACGCCGAGAAGAAGGGCTACTCGGGCGTGGGCGTCTACAGCCGCCACGAGCCCAGCGATGTCGTGGTCGGCTTCGGCTCGCACGAATTCGACGCCGAGGGCCGCTACGTGGAGGCGCGCTTCGACACGCCCGCGCGCAAGCTGTCCATCATCAGCGCCTACTTTCCCAGCGGCAGCTCGGGCGAACTGCGCCAGACGGCCAAGTTCCGCTTCCTGGCCGAAATGCACGATCACCTGATGCGCATGAAGGGCGAGCGCGAGTTCATCCTGTGCGGCGACATCAACATCGCCCACCAGCAGATCGACCTCAAGAACTGGCGCAGCAATCAGAAAAACAGTGGTTTCACGCCCGAAGAGCGCGAGTGGATGACAAAGTTGTTACACAAAACTGATCCCACGGGCGGTCTTGTGGACGTTTATCGCCTGCTCCAGCCCGACACCACGGACGCCTGCTACACATGGTGGAGCAACCGCGGCCAGGCCTATGCCAACAACGTGGGATGGCGCCTGGACTACCACCTGGCCACCCCGGCCACCGCCGCACTGGCACGCACCGAGCACATCTACAAGGATGTGAAGTTCTCGGACCATGCGCCGGTGACCATCGGCTATGACATGAAGGTGTGAGCGCAAGGAGCGGCTCGCGCCGCCCCTTGTCCCTTGTGCCCCACGCAGCACCTCACTCCAGCGCCTTGCCCATGTCCTCCACCACCTTCTTGGCGTCGCCGAAGACCATCATGGTCTTGTCCATGTAGAACAGCTCGTTGTCCAGGCCCGCATAGCCGGCCGCCATGGAGCGCTTGTTGACGATCACCGTCTTGGCCTTGTAGGCCTCCAGGATGGGCATGCCGTAGATGGGGCTGCCCTTGACGTGTGCGGCGGGGTTCACCACGTCGTTGGCGCCCAGGATGATGGCCACGTCGGCCTGGCCGAACTCGCTGTTGATGTCCTCCATCTCGAAGACCTGGTCGTAGGGCACCTCGGCCTCGGCCAGCAGCACGTTCATGTGGCCGGGCATGCGGCCCGCCACCGGGTGGATGGCGTACTTCACGGTCACGCCGCGTTCGGTGAGCTTGTCGGCCAGCTCCTTGACCGCGTGCTGGGCACGCGCCACGGCCAGGCCGTAGCCGGGCACGATGACCACGGTTTCGGCATTGCCCAGGACGAAGGCGGCATCGTCGGCGCTGCCGCTTTTGACGTTGCGCTGCTGCTGGGAGCCTGCCGCCGCGCTGGTGGCCTCGCCGCCGAAGCCGCCCAGGATCACGCTGAAGAACGAGCGGTTCATGGCCTTGCACATGATGTAGCTCAGGATGGCGCCCGAGCTGCCCACCAGCGAACCCGCAATGATCAGCATGCTGTTGTTCAGCGAGAAGCCGATGCCCGCCGCCGCCCAGCCCGAGTAGCTGTTGAGCATGGACACGACCACCGGCATGTCCGCGCCGCCAATCGGAATGATCAGCAGCACGCCCAACAGCAGTCCCAGGGCTATGACCAGCACGATGTCCATCCAGCTTTGGCTGTGCCAGAAGCCGAAGACGAAGAAGGCTGCTGCCAGCCCCAGCACGGCGTTGAGCGCATGCTGGCCCTTGAACTGCACGGGCGCGCCCTGGAACAGGCGGAACTTGTACTTGCCGCTGAGCTTGCCGAAGGCGATCACCGAGCCCGTGAAGGTCACGGCGCCGATGAAGGCGCCCAGCGCCAGCTCCACGCGGTTGCCGCCCGGGATGGCGCCGCCCTTGGCCGTGATGGCAAAGGCCCAGGGCTCGGCCACGGCGGCCACGGCGATGAACACCGCTGCCAGGCCGATCATGCTGTGCATGAAGGCGACCAGCTCGGGCATCTTGGTCATCTCCACGCGCTGGGCCATGACGGCACCGGCCGTGCCGCCGACCAGCAAGCCCAGCAGCACCCAGCCCAGGCCCAATGCATTGCCGCCGGCCAGCTGCACGATGAGCGCCGCCGTGGTCAGCACGGCGATCACCATGCCGGCCATGCCGAACAGGTTGCCGCGTATGGAGGTGGTGGGATGCGACAGCCCCTTGAGCGCCTGGATGAAGCAGACGCTGGCCACCAGGTAGAGCAATGTGACGAGGTTCATGCTCATGACTGGCCCTCCGCCTTGGCGTCCTTGCCGTCCTTGGCCGGAGCGCTCTTGCGCTCTTTCTTGCGGAACATCTCCAGCATGCGCCGCGTGACCAGGAAGCCACCGAACACATTGACCGCGGCCAGCGCCACGGCCAGCACGCCCATGGTCTTGCCCAGGCCCGTTTCCGTGAGCGCCGCCGCCAGCATGGCGCCGACGATGACGATGGCCGAGATGGCATTGGTCACCGCCATCAGCGGCGTGTGCAGCGCGGGCGTGACGGTCCAGACCACGTGGTAGCCCACGTAGATGGCCAACACGAAGATGATGAGATGGATGATGGTGGGGGATACGGCTTCCATGTCATTTCCTCCGCAGCTGGCCTTCATGGGCCATCAGGCACGCGGCCACGATGTCGTCCTCTATGTCCACATGCAGGGCGCCATCCTTGTTGATGATGAGCTTGAGAAAATCGAGCACATTGCGTGCATACAGGGCCGAGGCATCGGCCGCCACCATGGCGGGCAGGTTGGTCAGTCCCACGATGGTCACGCCATGCGTGACCACGGTCATGCCGGCCTGGGTCAGCGGGCAGTTGCCGCCGCGCTCTGCCGCCAGGTCCACGATGACGGCGCCGGGCTTCATGGCCTGCACCATCTCGGCCGTGACGAGCACGGGAGCGGGCCGGCCCGGGATCAGCGCCGTGGTGATGACCACGTCGGCCTGGGCCACGCGCTTGGCCACCTCGGCCTTCTGGCGGTCCAGCCAGCTTTGCGGCATGGGGCGCGCGTAGCCGCCCACGCCTTCGGCGGCCTCCTTTTCCTCGGCGGTCTCGTAGGGCACGTCGATGAACTTGCCGCCCAGGGATTCGACCTGCTCACGCACGCTGGGCCGCACATCGCTGGCCTCGATCACGGCGCCCAGGCGCTTGGCCGTGGCAATGGCCTGCAGGCCGGCCACACCCACGCCCAGCACCACGACGCGCGCGGCCTTCACCGTGCCGGCCGCCGTCATCAGCATGGGAAAGAAGCGCTGGTACTGGTTGGCCGCGATCATCACGGCCTTGTAGCCGGCGATATTGGCCTGGCTGGACAGTACGTCCATGCTCTGCGCACGCGTGGTGCGCGGAGCCGCCTCCAGCGCATAGGCCGTGATGCCCGCATCGGCCAGGCGCTGCAGGCCTGCGGGCTGGAACGGGTCCAGCATGCCGACCAGCGTTGCACCCTTGCGGATGCCGGGCAACTCGTCCTCCGAAGGGATACGGACCTTGAGCACCAGGTCGGCGCCCAGGGCGCCTGCCACATCGACGATCTCCGCGCCCGCTGCCTCGTACAAGGCATCGGGCACGCTGGCCGCCACTCCCGCCCCCGCCTGCACGCGCAGCACATGGCCTTGCGCACGCAGCTTCTTGACGGTCTCGGGGGTCGCAGCCACCCGGGTTTCTCCTGCCATGGTCTCGGCAGGCACGCCAATCAACATACCGGTTCTCCCTCGCGTGATGCCGGTACCCGCCCTGCATTGCGCAAGTGGCGGCCCGACCCATCCTCGAAAAAATCCTTGCGTGCCTGCATCGGGGGCAGGCTGGCTTGGCGGCACGGCTAGCTTGTAACACGGCGGCGTTGCCGCAGCCACGGGGTCTGCCCGCGAGGCTGTCTCCTGTCCGTCACAGGACCTGGATTGCCACGAGATGACAGCCACATTAAATGATCGCCATCCACGGCCCGGCGCACCGCTGCCGTGTCCCAATGCGCCTTTGAACGACTGCAGCGGCGCATCCGCGCAGTGCGAAGGAATGCACCATGGGACTCTTGCAAAGACTGTTCGGAAATCATTCGCGCGGCGGCCACCACGGCGGCGGCGCATACCGTGCCGCAGCCGTGGCGGCGGTCTGCCCCGGCTGCCATGCATCCATTGCCGCCAGCTCGCGCTTTTGCCCGCAGTGTGGCGGCGCGGTGCTGCCGCAGGCCTGCAGGAACTGCAACGCCAGCCATCCGGCCGGCGCGCGGTTCTGCGGGCAATGCGGCCAGCCGACCACCTGACGGTGCAAGCGGGGGCGGCCCCGCGCTGCCATCAGGGGAAGGAGCGGGAATAATGGGCGCTTTCGCCAGAAGCACCCACGCCGCCCATGCTCCAGTACCACACCATCCCCGTCACCGCCTTCCAGCAGAACTGCTCGCTGGTCTGGTGCGACCAGACCATGGAAGCCGCCGTCATCGACCCGGGCGGCGACCTGGAGCAGATCGGCTGGGAGATAGAGCGCCTGGGCCTGGCGCTCAAGGCCATCTGGCTCACGCACGCCCACATAGACCACGCAGGCGGCACGCGCGAGCTGGCCGATGCACAGCAGTTGCCCATCATCGGCCCCCATCCCGGCGACCAGTTCTGGATCGATGCCCTGCCCCAGCAGGGAGCCATGTTCGGCTTCCCGCATTCGGACCCCTTCACGCCCACGCGCTGGCTGCACGATGGCGACACGGTGAGCATCGGCCAGGAAACGCTGCAGGTGCGCCACTGCCCCGGCCATACGCCCGGCCACGTGGTGTTCCATGCGCCGCAGATCGACCGCGCCTTCGTGGGCGACGTGCTGTTCGCGGGCAGCATCGGCCGCACCGACTTTCCCCAGGGCAACCACCAGCAGCTGATCGACAGCATCGTCCAGCGCCTGTGGCCCATGGGCGACCAGACCGTGTTCATCCCGGGCCACGGCCCCGAAAGCAGCTTCGGCCGCGAGCGCAAGAGCAACCCCTACGTGGGCGGGACCTGAGCCGTACGGGAGTCCCCTACAGGACTCCGCGCGCCTGCGCCCATCGGGCATCATGCCCGGCACAGCCGGCGGCGCCCCCGGACCGCCTCCCATTCCAACTAACGGAGACAGCTTCATGAGCACGCAAGAGCACCTGCAGTTCTATATCGACGGCCAATGGGTTCCCCCGGCCGTGCCGCGCACGCTGGATGTGATCAATCCGTCCACCGAGGAGGTGGCGGCCCGCATCAGCATGGGCTCGGCCGCCGATGTCGATGCAGCCGTGGCCGCCGCACGCCGCGCGTTCGACGGCTTCTCGCAGACCACGCGCGACGAGCGGCTGGCCCTGCTGGACAAGGTGCTGGCGGTCTACATGCGCCGCATCGACGAGGTGGCGCAGACCATCTCGCTGGAGATGGGCGCGCCGCTGTGGCTGTCGCGCGCGGCCCAGGCCACGGTGGGCGCGGGGCACCTGAAGCAGACCCTGCAGGTGCTCAAGGAATTCGAGTTCGAGAGCGTGCGCGGCACCACCGGCATCGTGCATGAGCCCGTGGGCGTGGTGGGCATGATCACGCCCTGGAACTGGCCCATCAACCAGATCATGTGCAAGGTGGCACCGGCCCTGGCGGCGGGCTGCACCATGGTGCTCAAGCCCTCGGAGATCGCGCCGCTCAATGCCATCCTGGTGGCCGAGATCCTGCACGAAGCGGGCGTGCCGGCCGGCGTGTTCAACCTGGTCAACGGCGACGGCCCCTCGGTGGGCGAGGCCATGTCCGTGCACCCCGGCATCGACATGATGACCTTCACCGGCTCTACCCGCGCGGGCATTGCCGTGGCCAAGGCTTCGGCCGATACCGTCAAGCGCGTGACGCAGGAGCTGGGCGGCAAGTCGGCCAACATCGTGCTGGACGACGCCGACATCGAAAAGGCCGTGGCCCAGGGTGTGAACGCCTGCTTCACCAACTCCGGCCAGAGCTGCAACGCACCCACGCGCATGTTCGTGCCGCGCGCCCTGCATGCGCGCGCCGTGGCAGCCGCCAAGGCCGCTGCCGAAGGCATGAAGGTAGGCGATGCACTGGCCGACACCGGCGCCATGCACATGGGCCCCGTGGTCAGCGAGGCGCAGTTCCGCAAGATCCAGGGCCTGATCGAGGCCGGCATCGCCGAAGGCGCCACCCTGGTGGCCGGTGGCACGGGCCGCCCCGAGGGCCTTGCGCGCGGCTACTTCGTGCGGCCCACGGTGTTTGCCGATGTGCGCAACGACATGACCATTGCGCGCGAGGAGATCTTCGGCCCCGTGCTGGTCATCCTGCCCTACGACACGGAGGAGGAGGCCATCGCCCAGGCCAACGACACGCCCTACGGCCTGTCGGGCTATGTGCAGTCAGGCAGCCTGGAGCGCGCACGCCGTGTGGCCTCGCGCCTGCGCACCGGCATGGTCCACCTCAACGGCGCGGGGCCGGACTTCGGCGCGCCGTTCGGCGGCTACAAGCAGTCGGGCACGGGCCGGGAATGGGGCGAGCATGGCTTCAAGGAGTACCTTGAAGTGAAAGCCGTGATGGGCTACCAACCAAAGCAAAAAGCCGCCGCCTGAAGGCGGCTGCCTACCCGCGCCGTGCGGCCTCGTAGAGGCCTTCCACGCGCGGGATGTTGCGCTCCAGCTCGCGGATGCGCTCGGGGCCTGCGGGGTGGGTGGACAGGAATTCCAGGCCGCCACGGTCACCCGTGGCCTGGCCCATCTTGCGCCACAGCGAGACCGAGGCCTGGGGGTTGTAGCCGGCACGCGCGGCCAGCTCCAGGCCCACGAGGTCGGCCTCGCTCTCGTCGCCCCGGCTGAATTTCAGCGACAGCAGCTGGCCGCCCAGGCGGGCCGCCGCATTGCCCAGGTCGCCCAGGCCCAGCAATTGGGCGCCCAGCGAGATGCCGATGCTGGTGGCCTGGTTCTTGGCCAGCTGCTCGCGCGAGTGTTCGCGCAGCGCATGGGCCATTTCATGGCCCATGATCATGGCGATCTCGTCGTCGGTGAGCTGCAACTGGTCGATGATGCCGGTGTAGAAGGCGATCTTGCCGCCTGGCATGCAAAAGGCATTGATCTCCTTGCTGCCGATCAGATTCACCTCCCAGCGCCAGGCATTGGCACGCGGGTTCCATTGGGCGGTGTACGGAATCAGCCGCCGGGCAATGGCGCGCAGCCGCTGCAGCTGCGGGTTGCTGTCGCCAGCCAGCGCGCCCTGGGCGCGGGCCTTGGCCAGCAGTTGCTGGTACTGGTCGGTGGCGGCGCCTTCCAGCGTCTCGGCCGGCACCAGCTTGCGCAGGCCCGAGGCACCGCCCACCTGCACCTGTGCCGCCACCGGCGCCGTGGCCAGGCCCATGGCCGCCGCGCTGCCGGCCAGCAAGAAACCGCGACGCGCGCGCCAGGGCGCGCAGGCACAGCCCCAGGCGGACGGGGCACAGGGCTCGGAGGAGAGATGGGATGGCTGCTGCATGCCGCCAAGTCTAGCGGCCATGCATGCCTGAAACATGCGGAGAACAGCGCATCGTGAAGAGCGGCGCCGGCCTACAAAGAGTTACGCCATCTGCGCGGCCATCACGGCCCGCTGCGCCCGCATCTCGGCGCCGATCACCAGCATCAGCCCCGCCAGCACGGCCAGCAGCCCCAGCCACGATTGCAGCGGCTGCCGCTCGCCCACGACCCACACCGCCAGCACGAAGGCCGCCACGGGCTCGATCAGGCTCAGCGTCACGCCCGTGGGGCCGGAGATGCTGCGCAGTCCGATGGAAAACAGCATGTGCGCCAGGCCCGACACCACCACGCCCAGGTAGACCACCACCAGCACGGCCGCCAGGCTCCACTGCGGCAGGCCGCTTTGCACCAGCGCAATCGGCACCGCCATGCAGGCCGCCCCGGTGAAGACATAGAAATTCACCACGCGCGGCGACATGTGGGTGACCAGGCGCTTGTTGATCAGCGCATAGCCCGCGTACGACAGCCCCGCCAGCAGGCACAGGGCCAGGCCGCTCCAGGACAGCGTGGCGCCGCCCCGTGCCATCACCATGGCCGCACCTCCCGCCACGCTCACCAGCGTGCCGGCCCACCACAGCGCAGACAGGGGCGCGCGCAGCACCAGCGCCTGCATCAGCCCGGCCCAGATGGGGCCGCTGCCAATGGCCACGGCCGTGCCCACGGCCACGCCCGTGAGCGTCACGCCCTCGTAGAAGAAGATGCTGTAGCCGCCGATTCCCATGGAAGCCAGCACGAACCAGGCCGGGCGCATGCCCAGGTGCACGGGGTTGGGCAGCAGCGGCTGGACGGGTGCCACGCCCTGCCCGGCCCGCCCGCGCAGCCTCCAATGGGAGACCGCCAGCAGCACGCCCAGAAACAGGCTGGAAACCGCCAGCTGCGCGGCGCCCACCCAGAACGGCGACAGCCCGCCTGCGCCCAGGCTTTGCGCCGTGCCCGTCGTGCCCCAGAGCACGGCAGCCACGGAGACGAAGGCGATGCCGACGGCTGAGGAAGAAGCGGAAGAGTTGCGAACCATGGCGCCATGTTGCGACTGGCGCGGCCGGGCATTTGTCGAGAAACGCTCGTAGTCCGGAGACTGTGAACGGGCTAGCCGCGCAGCTGCCGTGCCGTCACGCCCCGGTCGCGCCGCAGCGCATAGGCCAGCGCGCTGGCCGAGGCATATCCGCAGCGCAGCGCCGTGGCCTCCAGGGGCAGGCCCCGCGCCAGCCCGCGCTCGGCCGCATCCAGGCGCAGGCCGCGCAGCCAGGCCTGGGGCGGCTGGCCCGCCAGCTCCACAAAGCGCGCGTGAAAGCGCTGGGCGCTCATGTGGCACAGGGCGGCCAGCCGGGCCGTGGGCCAGTCCTCGTGCAGTGCGGCCTGCACCTGCGCGGCCAGCCCTTGCAGGTCCAGCCCCCGGCGCGCCAGCAGGCCGGGCGCCTGCAGCACCTGGGCCAGCTGCTCGGCGGCCGGGCCTTCCGACTCCCGGCCGCGCAGGGCCGGCGGCACGGAAAAGCGCCGCATCCGGTCCAGCCCCGGGCCGCTGGGCGCATCGATGACGAACACGCGCGAGCGCGGCGCCGCCAGGTAGCCGTGGTCCACGCCGGCGGGGATGAGCATGCCGCTGACGGCGTCCACAAAGGCGCTGCGCCCGCCCACCTCCAGCTCCATGCGGCCCTGCAGCGCATAGAGGATCTGCGCATGGCCGTGGGCGTGGGCCTGGTGCTCGCCGCTGTAGCTGCGCACCGAGCTGTGCGGCGCGAAGGCGGTATCGGTGGCATCGGCCGCGCCGTCTTGCGCGGCGGCATCGCTGTGGAGGGAAGAGAGGGTGTAGGCCATGGCGGCATCCTGTGCTCGCGATGGTAGCGCGCGCCAGTCCGCACCACCATGGGCCCGATAATGGCCGCAGCCTGCCGCAGCACAACATGACCGAGCCGTCCACCACCACCCCCTCCGCCC